>NZ_JBFAIR010000012.1:0-282021 GCF_040654815.1 Streptomyces sp. NPDC050619
GGTCCCTTCAGGGATCCGGGGCGAAGGCCTGCGCGGGAGAAGGGCCGTCAGCCCTTGATGCCAGGGAAGAGGTTCAGGAACGGTTCCGCCGAGGCCGTGATGCCGCGACTGTAGGGCGCGTCGAAGTCCCAGATCAGGAAGAGCAGGAAGGCGATCATCGCGGAGAACAGCCCCGCGAGGATCAGTTCTCGTGCCGTAGGCCTGATCTGTAGGGCGAAGAGCATTCCGATGGTGATCACGGCTCCGGCGAGCAGCCCGAACCACACCACGCCCGGCATGGTCGCCCCGGTCGACTCGGCCCGGGCGGTGCGCGCCTGGTCCGCCGCGGTCACCTGGTCGACGAGCGGCTGGTAGGCCTGGGCCTCGAAGTCCGTCCTCGGCTCGTAGTCGGTGACGTCCTCCCGGATCTGGCCCATGAGCTCGGTGCCCCGCCGGGTGACATGGCCGTCGTCGGCCATGGTCTTCCACTCGGTGGTGACGACGTGTCCGACATAGGCGTTGACATCATCCCGAATGCGGTCGCGGACGTCGGCCGGGTAGACCCGGACCCGTTCCGAGATCTCGTGCAGTGCCTGGGCCTCCGCCTGGACGTGATCCTGGGCGACGCTCCGCGCCTCCCACACGCCCGCGATGGCCAGGCCCAGGACAATGGCGTACAGCACGCCGATCCACATGGTGATGTATTCGATGACGTCCGGCGTCTCGCTGGGATCTTCGTCGTCGGGCGCCCTGCGGTGCCGTACGAGGGTGATGACGACCACCACGGCACAGGCAGCCACCATCGCGAGGGTGAGAACAAGCCATTCCGGCAAGGGATGTCTCCAGGAAGATCAGCGCGGGCGCAGCGCGGCGACGGCGACCACGGCGGGCACGGTGATGAGCAGGACGAAGGTGAGCGGCGAGGTGGCGCCGTTGGATTGCCGTTCTGTGCGTGGCGAAGAGTGATACCGCGGGTAACTCACCGGGGTGGCGGAGGGACGCGGAGTGGGCTCGGCCGACGGCGTCGGTGCAGGCGTGGGGGTCGGGGCCGAGGTCCGAGTCGGCGTGGGTGGCGGGGGTGGGGGCGGGGCCGGCCGCGGGCGGGGTGGCGCCGGTTGCGGCGCCGGTGCGGGCGGCGGAGGTGGTGGAGGCGGTGGCTCGGGCGTCGGCGTGGGACTCGGCTTCGGCGGTGTCGGAGTCGGCGTCGGGTCCGGCGTCGGGTCCGGGGTGGGCTTCGGCGGCGGTGTGGGTGTCGGAGTCGGGGTAGGGGTCGGCGTCGGCTTGGGGCACTGCGGGGGAGTGGGCCAGGTGAGGCTTCCGGCGACCGCCACCGCCTCGGTGCCGCCCGGCCCCGTCGAGGCGCAGGTGTAGGCGTCGGCGACGGCCACACCGGCCGCCGGGCCCCCGAGCATCCACGTCAGTGTCAACAGGGCCAACACTCGTATGGCCGGGGTGGATTGGATCGAATGGGGTCGGTGCACGACGGAGATCATGAGGCCTGTCGCGCCGTCGTGCGCCCGAGTGCGGCGCGATTGCCCCGAATGAGGGAACGGCGGCGTCACAGGTTTCGGAAAGAAATATGCGCCGCGGTTGAACACAACCGTGCTCCCCATGCGTACCCACTGTCGTGCGGCGGCGCAGAAGGGCGCTGCAACACCCTTGGATTTATGGGGAGTTGACGATGAAGACCTCCTGGCGGAGCGCCACACTCGTAGCAAGCGCTGCGGCGGTTCTGGCGCTGACGACGGCGTGCGGTCAGGAAAGCGCACCGTCGACGGGGAGCCAGAACGTCGGTGCGACGGCCCCGGCAGGTGACTACGGAAGCGTCGGCGCCGGTATCGGCACCGGTTCCGGTGCCAGCCCGCAGGCGGGGCAGAGCAGTCCCGCGGCCCAGACCTCCACCGCGGGTGAGCTGGCCGTTTCCGACAACGAGGAACTCGGCGAGGTACTGACCGACAGCAAGGGCCTCACCCTCTACCGCTTCGACGAGGACACGGCCGAGCCGCCCAAGTCGAACTGCGACGGCGACTGCGCCACGGCCTGGCCGCCCGTCCCCGCGGACGACGCCACGGCCGGCGCGGGCATCGACAAGTCGCTGCTCGGTGAGGTCACCCGGACCGACGGAACCAAGCAGCTGACCGTCGCCGGCTGGCCGGTGTACCGCTATGCGAAGGACACCAAGGCCGGGGACGTCGCCGGCCAGGGCGTGGGCGGCACCTGGTACGCGGCGGCCCCGGACGGCAAGAAGGCCAAGGTCGCGGACCTGCCCGGACTGTCCACCCGCAAGGACCCCGAGCTCGGCGAGATCGTCGTGGACAAGAACGGCCACACGGTCTACCGCTTCCTGAAGGACACGCAGTGGCCGATGTCGACCGCGTGCACCGGCGAGTGCCTGGACAAGTGGCCCGTCGTCGCGCCGGTCGCGGAGAAGGACACCAAGGGGATCGATCTCCAGGGGTCCACCCCCAACCGGGGCTACGTGGTCTTCGACCGCCCCGACGGCATCAAGCAGCAGTCCATCGACTGCGTTCCGATCTACACCTTCGCGGGTGACAAGAACCCTGGCGACACCAACGGCCAGGGCGTGGGCGGCACCTGGTACGCCGTGGCGCCCGACGGAAAGGCGGTCGGAGCGCCGAAGAAGTAGAACGGCGCATCCGATCCACCGGTCCGCCCCCTCCGCGCCGCACGGAGGGGGCGGACCGGTTTGTCGTCATCCACCGCAACTACCTGCAAGTCGCCCTCCAGGCAAGCCCGTTCGGGCACTCAGCGGAGTTTCTCGCTTACTGTGCGTAGTTAACGTACAGGCGTGTGTATGCGGCACGTGCCGCGGGCAGTGACCGGGAACGGACGGTCAATTTCCGTTTCTGCTCGCTCCTTTGGCGGGCGATCAGTAGCCTCTGCTCGAACACCGGATCGCCTACGCCTTGGAGAGATAGATGGAGCGTCCCGCCTGGGCCCCACGAAGCATCGACATCTCGGTGCCGAGCGTTTCGCGCATCTACGACTACTACCTGGGCGGTTCGCACAACTTCGAGGTCGACCGGGAAGCCGCCCGCAAGGCCATGGAGTACATGCCGGGACTCCCCAAGATCATGCAGGCGAACCGGGCGTTCATGCGCCGCGCCGTGCGCTACGCCGCGGGCGAGGGCATCACCCAGTTCCTCGACATCGGCTCCGGCATCCCGACCTTCGGCAACGTCCACGAGGTGGCCCAGGCGGCCAGCCCCGGCGCGCATGTGGTGTACGTGGACCACGACCCGGTGGCCGTCGCGCACAGCCAGGCCGTCCTCGCGGGCAACGACGACACGGGCGTGGTCGCCGCCGACTTCCGCAAGCCCCAGGAGATCCTCTCCAGCCCCGAAGTACAGCGCCTGATCGACCGGAACCAGCCAGTGGCCCTGCTGCTCGTTGCCATACTGCATTTCGTGGAAGACGCGGACGACCCCTACCAAGCGGTGGCCGAGCTGCGCGACGCGCTCGCGCCCGGCAGCATGCTGCTCCTCACGCATGCCTCGTACGAGGGAATCCCGCTGCCCGCCGAGCGGGCCGAGGGCGCGGTGGACGTATACAGGGACATTCGCAACCCGCTGCTCATGCGCTCGCGCGAACAGATCGCGCGGTTCTTCGAGGGGTACGACATGGTGGAACCCGGACTCGTGCCGATGCCGCACTGGCGGCCGGACACCGCACCGGACGACGAGGACCCGTTTGCGTTCTCCGGTTTCGCCGGCGTGGGGCGTACCGCGTGAACGCCCAGCCGGACGGGCCCGAGGGCAGACTGCGGCGGTTCGCGACGATCTGGAGCCGGGCCGTCTTCCCGGTCACCTCGACGTCCGCGACCCGGCCCGAGTTCGAGGAACAACTGCTGCCGCTGGCCCGGCGGTTGAGCCAGGCGCTGCGGGCCAGGGCCTTCGACGCCGACGAGGCGAAGGCGGTGGGCGCCGCGCTGGTAACCGTGCACTGCACCGACCCGGAGGCGCTGGCGCGCACGCTGGACTGCGTCGACGCCTACCTGGTGCTCTACTGCGGCGAGGACGGCGCCCAGGAGGATCTGCGGGCGCGCGCCGGGCGGCTCCAGCACGCCATGGCCGCCGGCTTCGCCGAAGCGCTGCGCGAGCGGACACTGGCCGAGCAGGAGGCCATCGCCCAGGCCGCGTTGCGGGCGCAGGGCGTGGTGGCCCAGGCACTGCACGCCACCGAGGCCCGATTCCGCGCGGTCTTCGAGGGAGCGGCCATAGGCATCGGCATGGCCGACCTCGAAGGCAACATCCTCCAGGTCAACGAAGCGCTGCTGCGCATGTTCGGCATCACCGAGCAGACCATGCGCGCCCGCAAAGTCATGGAGTGGACCCACCCCGAGGACGCGCCCCAGACCTGGAAGCTCTACGACGAACTCATCCGCGGCGACCGCGAGCACTACCACGTCGAGAAGGCGTTCTACCGCCCCGACGGAACAGTCCTGTGGACCAACCTGACGGTCTCCCTGCTCCGCGACCCCGACGGCAACCCCCAGTACCAGCTCGCCCTCATGGAGGACACCACCGAGCGCCGGCTGCTCAACCTCCGGCTGCGCTACGAAGCCACGCACGACGCGCTCACCGGCCTGCCCAACCGCACCTTCTTCTTCGAGCGCCTGGAGAAGGCGCTGGGCGCGGGTGAGGGCCAGCGCTTCGGGCTGTGCTACCTCGACCTCGACGGCTTCAAGACCATCAACGACAGCCTCGGCCACGCGGCGGGCGACCGGCTGCTCGTCGAGATCGCCGACCGGCTCCAGTCCTGCGCGACCGCGCCCGGCGAGATGGTCGCCCGGCTCGGCGGCGACGAGTTCGTGGCGCTGACCACCGGCCCCGACACCGAGCGCGAGGTCGACGAACTCGCCGCGCGCATCATGAACGCGATGATCGCCCCCATCAGCATCGACGGCCGGGATCTGACCGTGCGCGGCAGCATCGGCATCGTCGAGGGCCCGGCGGGGGAGCGCAGCCCGGCGGAGGTGCTGCGCAGCGCCGACATCACGATGTACCGGGCCAAGTCGGCGGGCGGCAACCGCTTCGAGCTCGCCGACCCGGAGGCCGACGCCCGCGCGATCACCCGGCACGGGCTGACCACCGCCCTGCCCGCCGCTCTGGACCGGAGTGAGTTCTTCATCGAGTACCAGCCGCTGGTGCACCTCGGCGACGGCAGCGTGCGCGGCGCCGAGGCCCTGGTGCGCTGGCTGCACCCGCAGCACGGCGTCCTCGGCCCCGACCGGTTCATCCCGCTCGCCGAACACACCGGACTGATCGTTCCGCTGGGCCGCTGGGTCCTGGAGCAGTCGGTGCGCCAGGCCCGTGAGTGGCAGGACAAGCACACCGGCGCCGGGCCGCTGCGGATCAACGTCAATCTCTCGCTCTGCCAGCTCACGCATCCCGGGCTGGTCCAGGACACCGTCGACATCCTGGAGCGCATGGGCGTCGAACCCGAGGCGCTCTGCCTGGAGGTCACCGAGTCGGCGCTGATCGGCGCGGACGACGACCTGCTCAAGCCGCTGCGCCGGCTCCACGAGATGGGCGTGGACATCGCCCTGGACGACTTCGGCACCGGCTACTCGAACCTGGCCAATCTCCGCCGCCTCCCGGTGAGCATCCTCAAGCTGGACCGCTCCTTCACCCAGAGCATGCAGCAGTTCCCGGCCGACCCCGTCGACCTCAAGATCGTCGAGGGGATCGTTTCTCTTGCCCACAGCCTGAACCTCGGGGTGACGGTGGAGGGCGTGGAGACCGGAGCACAGGCCGAGCAACTGCGGATACTGGGCTGCGACACGGCCCAGGGCTGGTACTACGCCCGGCCTGGCCCGCCCGAGCGGCTGCACGAGCTGGCGCTGGTGGACGCGACGGGCTGAGCCGGCGCGGCCGTACGGGGGCACAGCCCGCCCGTTGTTCCCGTACGGCGGGACCGGCCGGTGGACGACGCCCGGGCGCGGGCGGCGGCAAGGTCCAGGTGGTCCCGGCGGCGAGCGGGTGGGTGGGTGGCGTCTCGGTGTCCAGGCCGGTGCGGTCATCGCCGCCACCGCGGCCCGGCTGCTGCTCGACGGCTCCTGGACCGGCCAGGACGACGTTCCGCTGGTCGCCCCGAGCGCAGCGCCTGGTAGCAGGCGAGCCGAGCGCAGCCCAGAGTCCTGGTGTCGTGGGTGAGGGGGTGTTCGGGTCGGTTGGACGCTTGGTGGCCGGGTGGTGCCCGTATGGATCCCGGCGCCTTGGGTGAGGAGGCGTTCAGGGCGGCCGGAGCGTGGGCCGGGGGTGGGTGTCCGAGGCTCCGCTCAGCGCTCCAGCAGCATTCGCTGCAACTCGCGGGCTGCCCGCGGCGGAGCCACGTCCGTGCGGTGGGCCAGGGCGATCGTGCGGTGCAGTCCGGGCCGGGCCAGCGGGGTGACCCGCAGCCCGCGCCCGGACCGGGCGGCCACCATCCGCGGGACGACGGCCATGCCGAGCCCCGCCCGTACGAACCCCAGTACCGCGTCCATCTCCCCGCCCTCCACCGCGAAGTCCGGCTCGAAGCCCTCGGCGCGGCACGCGGCCACGGTCAGTTCGCGCAGGTCGTAGCCGTGCCGGAACATCACCAGGCGTTCGCCTTCGAGGTCGGCGACGCGCACGGTGCGCCGGCCCCGCCCCGGCTTGGGGGCGTCCGGCGAGGAGACCACCACCAGGTCCTCGCGGAGCAGTTCCACCGTGGTGAGCGCGGGGGAGGGCGTGGGCAGCGGGAGGACGACCAGCGCCAGGTCGAGAGCCCCGCGGGCGAGTTCCCGTACGAGATCGTGCGAGCCTCCCTCCTCGATCAGCAGCCGGATGCCGGGATACCGGTCGTGGAAGGCGCGCAGCACGTCCGGCAGCAGGCCCGTGCATAGACTCGGCGTCGCGCCCAGCCGGACCCGGCCGCTGCGCAACTGCACCAGTTCCAGCACCTCGTGCCGGGCCGTGTCCGCGTCGGCCAGGATGCGCCGGGCCAGCGGCAGCAGCGCCTCGCCCGCGTCGGTGAGCGTGATGTTGCCGCGGGCCCGCAGAAACAGATCCGCCCCGAGCTCCCGCTCCAGCGCCTTGATCTGCTGCGACAGGGAGGGCTGCGCGACATGGACCAGGTCGGCGGCCCGGGTGAAGTGCCGGGTCTCGGCGACCGCCACGAAGTACTGGAGTTGCTGGAACTGCATGGCCATACGATACCCGTCGATAGCCACAGCCTATGGAATCCAGGCGAACCATGTCTTGGACCGATCGTCCTGTCCGGCCCTAGCGTCGGTGGCATGGCTCTGGCAACGCGGACGGACCGACGGCCGTCCATGGCACGCACCGTGTGGGACTCCTCCGTCGGGAAGAAGACAGTGATGGCGGTCAGCGGCCTGATCATGCTGCTGTACCTGGTCGTCCACATGATCGGCAACCTCAAGATCTTCTTCGGAGCGGGCGAGTTCAACCACTACGCCCACTGGCTGCGCACCGTCGGCGAGCCGTTCATGCACTACGAGTGGACGCTGTGGCTCGTCCGCGTCGTGCTCGTGGTCGCCGTGGTCGCCCACGCCACCTCCGCATACCAGCTCAGCCGCCGCGACATCAGGGCGCGCCCCAGCAAGTACGTCCACAAGAAGCCGCGGGCCAGTTACGCGACGCACACCATGCGCTGGGGCGGGATCATCCTCGGCCTGTTCATCGTCTGGCACATCCTGGACCTGACGACCGGCACCGTGCACCCCGACTTCCAGCCGGGCCACCCGTACCAGAACGTCGTGGACACCTTCTCCACCTGGTACGGCAACGTCATCTACATCGTGGCGATGCTCGCCCTCGGCCTGCACGTCCAGCACGGCTTCTGGAGCGCCGCCCAGACCCTCGGCGTCGGCAGCCGCGCCCGCGACCGCGCCCTGAAGACCGTCGCCAACGTCCTCGCACTGCTGCTCACGGCCGGCTTCATCGCCGTACCCGTGGGCGTCATGACCGGAGTGGTGAGCTGAAGATGAACTCTTCCGCCGAATACGTCGAATACACGGATTACGCGACCGGTGAGCCGGTCGCCGACACCAAGGCCCCGGCCGGCCCCGTCAACGAGCGCTGGGACACGCGCCGTTTCGAGGCCAAGCTGGTCAACCCCGCCAACCGGCGCAAGCACACGGTGATCGTGGTGGGGACCGGTCTCGCCGGCGGTTCCGCGGGCGCCACCCTCGCCGAACAGGGCTACCACGTCGTCCAGTTCTGTTACCAGGACTCCCCGCGCCGCGCCCACTCGATCGCCGCGCAGGGCGGCATCAACGCGGCGAAGAACTACCGCAACGACGGCGACTCGGTCCACCGGCTCTTCTACGACACCGTCAAGGGCGGCGACTTCAGGGCGAGGGAGTCCAACGTCCACCGGCTGGCGCAGATCTCCGTCGAGATCATCGACCAGTGCGTGGCGCAGGGCGTGCCCTTCGCGCGGGAGTACGGCGGACTCCTCGACACCCGCTCCTTCGGCGGCGTCCAGGTGTCCCGGACCTTCTACGCCCGTGGCCAGACGGGCCAGCAGCTCCTCCTGGGTGCCTATCAGGCCCTCAGCAGGCAGATCGCGGCGGGCAACGTCGAGATGCACCCGCGTACCGAGATGCTCGACCTGATCGTCGTAGACGGGCGGGCGCGCGGGATCGTGGCGCGCGACCTGATCACCGGGCGCATCGACACCTACTTCGCGGACGCCGTCGTACTCGCCAGCGGCGGTTACGGCAACGTCTTCTACCTGTCGACGAACGCCATGAACTCCAACGCCACCGCCATCTGGCGGGCGCACCGGCGCGGCGCCTACTTCGCCAACCCCTGCTTCACGCAGATCCACCCCACCTGCATCCCGCGCACCGGCGAGCACCAGTCCAAGCTCACGCTGATGAGCGAGTCGCTGCGCAACGACGGCCGGATCTGGGTGCCCAAGGCCAAGGGCGACGACCGGCCGCCGAACAAGATCCCCGAGGACGAGCGCGACTACTACCTGGAGCGGATCTACCCCTCCTTCGGCAACCTGGTCCCGCGCGACATCGCCTCCCGCGCCGCGAAAAACGTCTGCGACGAGGGAAGGGGCGTTGGGCCCGGCGGGCAGGGCGTGTACCTCGACTTCGCCGATGCCATCGAGCGGATGGGCCGCAAGGCAGTCGAGGCCAAGTACGGCAACCTCTTCGACATGTACCAGCGGATCACCGACGAGGATCCGTACGAGGTGCCGATGCGGATCTATCCCGCCGTGCACTACACCATGGGCGGGCTGTGGGTGGACTACGACCTCCAGACCACCATCCCCGGCCTGTTCGCCGTCGGTGAGGCCAACTTCTCCGACCACGGGGCCAACCGGCTCGGCGCCTCCGCCCTCATGCAGGGCCTGGCCGACGGCTACTTCGTGCTGCCGGCGACCATCAACGACTACCTCGCCCGCAACCCGCACCACGAGGCCGTCACCGCCGAACACCCCGCCGTACGGGAGGTGCTGGCGGAGACCGAGGACCGGCTGAACCTGTTGCTGGCCGTCGACGGCGACCGCACCCCCGACTCCTTCCACCGCGAAGTCGGCGAACTCATGTGGGAGTTCTGCGGCATGGCCCGCACCGACGCCGGACTGCGCAAGGCCCTCGAACGCATCCCGCAGATCCGCGAGGAGTTCTGGCGGCGCATCAAGGTGCCCGGCACCGGCGAGGAGTTCAACCAGTCCCTGGAGAAGGCCAACCGCGTCGTCGACTACCTGGAGCTCGCCGAGCTCATGTGCCTCGACGCGCTGCACCGCGAGGAGTCCTGCGGCGGCCACTTCCGGGAGGAGTCCCAGACACCCGACGGCGAGGCCGCCCGCAGGGACGACGCGTTCGCGTACGCGGCCGCCTGGGAGTTCACGGGAACGGGCGAGGCCCCGACCCTGCACAAGGAAGACCTGGTCTTCGAGTACGTCCACCCCACTCAGCGGAGCTACGCATGAAGCTCACCCTGCGCGTCTGGCGGCAGCGCAACGCCGACGCCGACGGCGCGATGTCCACGTACGAGGTGGACTCGATCTCCTCCGACATGTCCTTCCTGGAGATGCTGGACACCCTCAACGAGGAGCTCATCCTCAAGGGCGAGGATCCCGTCGCCTTCGACCACGACTGCCGCGAGGGCATCTGCGGCGCGTGCAGCCTCGTGATCAACGGCGACGCGCACGGCCCGGAGCGCACGACCACCTGCCAGCTGCACATGCGGTCCTTCAAGGACGGCGACACGATCGACATCGAGCCGTGGCGGGCGTCCGCGTTCCCGGTGATCAAGGACCTGGTGGTGGACCGCACCGCCTTCGACCGGATCATCCAGGCCGGCGGCTACATCACGGCGCCGACCGGTGCCGCCCCGGAGGCGCATGCCGCGCCGGTGCCGAAGCCGGACGCCGACTTCGCCTTCGAGCACGCGGAGTGCATCGGCTGCGGGGCGTGTGTGGCGGCCTGCCCGAACGGCGCGGCGATGCTGTTCACCTCGGCGAAGGTGAATCATCTGAACGTCCTGCCGCAGGGGGCGCCCGAGCGCGAGACCCGGGTGCTCGACATGGTCGCGCAGATGGACGACGAGGGCTTCGGCGGGTGCACCCTCGCCGGGGAGTGCGCGACAGCCTGCCCCAAGGGCATCCCGCTGGTGTCCATCACGAGCATGAACAAGGAATGGCTGCGCGCGACCCGCAAGGTGGCGGGGCGCTAGACGCCGCAGCTCACCGACGTTCGCCGTTCAGGTGCGGACGGGCGGGGCCGGGAGTGGTGCTCATCCCCGGCTCCGCCAGGCACCCCGGGCATTCAACAACCCCACACCGCGTCTCTCTTCGCGGGTCACGCGCCGGACAGCCGGCATCGGCAGAACTGTGGCGACGGCACCGCTCGCCGTCTCGCCGCACCCGGCCCCGTGACCAGGAGAGAGCCATGACCGGCGTTACGACCCTAGACCGTCCCCCGCAGTCGTCCGCACCCACCCGCTACACCGTCACCCTCGCCCGCGACGAGGCCGAGGTGCGTGCCGCGCAGCGGCTGCGCCACGACGTCTTCGCCGGCGAGATGGGCGCCCTCCTGTCCACCGCGCAGCCCGGACTCGACGTCGACCCCTTCGACGCGTACTGCGACCACCTGCTCGTGCGCGACACGGTGACCGGACAGGTCGTCGGCACCTACCGGCTGCTGCCCCCGGAGCGGGCCGCGGTCGCCGGGCGCCTGTACTCGGAGGGCGAGTTCGACCTCGCCCCGCTCGACGCCCTCCGTCCGGGGCTCGTCGAGGTCGGCCGCTCCTGCGTCCACCCCGACCACCGGGACGGCGCGGTCATCGGCCTCATCTGGGCCGGCATCGCCCGCTACATGGTCGACCGCGGCCACGAGTGGCTGGCCGGCTGCTGCTCGATCCCGCTGGCCGACGGCGGCGTCCTCGCGGCCGGCACCTGGGACCGGGTGCGCGACAAGCACCTGGCGCCCGAGGAGCTCCGCGTACGACCGCTGCTGCCCTGGAACCCTCAGGGCGTGCCCAGGCCCGCCCGCACCGAGCTTCCCCCGCTGCTGCGCGGCTACCTGCGACTCGGCGCCTGGGTCTGCGCGGAGCCCGCCCACGACCCGGACTTCGGGGTCGCCGACCTGTACGTGCTGCTGTCGATGCGCCGGGTCAACCCGCGCTATCTGCGGCACTTCCTGTCCCTCGTCCCGGCCTGATGAGCGTCTGGCTGCCCGGCGCGCCCTGCACCCCGAGGGCGTGCGTGGAACCGACGGGGTCCGCGACGGCCGTACCGCTGGCCGTGCTGCGGCTCGTGGCGGTCACGGTCCTGGTCCTCGCCGGGATCGTGCTGATGCCGCTCGGCGGGTGGATCCCCGCCGGGCAGGTGCGGCGGTGGTGCCGGTGGATCGTACGGGCCTCAGGGGTCCAGGTCCGTATCACCGGCGCCACCGCGCCCACCGGAGGGCTGCTCCTGGTCGCCAACCACATCTCCTGGCTGGACATCCCGCTGCTCGCCGCCGTCCGCCCGGCCCGGATGCTCGCCAAGGCCGAGATCCGGCGGTGGCCGGTGGCGGGCCCGGTGGCCGCGCTCGGCGGCGTCCTGTTCATCGACCGCGACCGGCTGCGCGCCCTGCCCGGCACCGTCGCCCGGATCGCGGACGCCCTGCGGACGGGGCAGGCGGTCGGGGTCTTCCCGGAGGGCAGCACCTGGTGCGGCCGCGCCCAGGGCACCTTCCGCCGCGCGGTGTTCCAGGCCGCTCTCGACGCCGGGGTCCCCGTGCAGCCGGTGCGCATCCGCTACCGGCTGGCCGGGGGAGGGGCGAGCACCGCGCCCGCGTTCGTCGGCGACGACTCACTCCTGGCCTCGGTGTGGCGGGTGGTGTCGACGCGGGGGCTGGTGGCGGAGCTCGAGGTACGGGACGCCATCCCACCGGGCAGCCATCCCGACCGGCGTTCCCTCGCCCGGGCCGCCCAGCCGGGGACGCGGGCCGAACCCCGGTCGGCCCACGCCGTACTGGCCTCCTAGGTGTATTGCCCCGGCTGGCCGGTGATCCCGGCCAGCCGCCGGTACGAGTCCAGCAGCGCCTCGCGGTCGTACGTGCTGGTCGTGACGAGGACCTCCTGGGCGCCCGTCTCCTTCAGCACCGTCTCCAGCTCGTGGGCGACCTGCTCCTCGGTGCCGGCGATGTGGCCGGTGAGGCCGGATTCGTAGAAGCCGCGCTCCTTGGACGTCATCGCGCGAGTTTCGACCTGCTCGGCCGGCGGCAGGGGCGGGAACGTGCCATGCGTGCGTGAGTACGCCATCGACCAGGCCTCCGGGACCAGCAGCCGCCGGGCCGCCTCGGGTGTCCCGGCCACCGCGATCGTGCCGGAGATCACCACATAGGGCTCCGGCGCCCAGGGGGAGGGGCGGAAGTGCGCGCGGTAGTGGTCGATGCCGCGCCGCATCTTCTCGCCGTTCCTGAGGTCGCCGATGACCATCGGCAGGCCCGCGCGGGCGGCGATGGCGGCGCCCTCGCCCATCGCGAGGACGAACGGCGGCACGGTCAGGCCCTCGGCGGGCCGGGCGTGCACCCCGGTCGGGGACGTGCCGCGGAACCAGCCGAGGAGTTCGTCGAGCTGGGCGGAGAAGTCCTCGGCGTCGTCCTTGTCGCGCCCCAGGGCCTTGCGCACCCCGTCCGTGAAGCCGACGGACCGCCCCAGACCCATGTCGATGCGCCCAGGGAAGAGGGACTCCAGTACCCCGAACTGCTCGGCGACGATCAGCGGCCGGTGGTTGGGCAGCATCACTCCGCCGGTGCCGACCCGGATCGTGCGGGTCGCGGCGGCGACGGCGGCGGCCAGCACCGTCGGCGCGGAACCGGCGACCCCGGGCACCCCGTGGTGCTCCGAGACCCAGAACCGGTGGTAGCCGAGCCCCTCCAGCTCCCGTGCCAGCCGCACGGTGTCGCGCAGTGCCTCGGCGTTCGTGTGTCCCTCGCGGGTGCGGGAACGGTCGAGGACGGAGAAGCGGGTGTCGGCGATCGGGGAGCTCACACGGGGTTCAACGCCTGGGCAGCCGCGGCATTCCCGCGGTCACCCACGGTCAGCGCACGGGCGCCGTCAGTTCCGCGGCGTGCTCGTGCTCGCAGATGTCGTCGATGCCGTACGTGTCCCAGGCGGGGAACGGGTCGGACGGCGGGAGGCTCTCGCCGGGAGCCATGAGCAGCCCGGTCAGGGCGGCCTGGAGGGCCGGTGCGTCCAACTCCGTGCCGATGAAGACCAGTTCCTGCGCGTAGGGGGCGTCGACATCGCGGGCGGCCGACGGCTCGAAGCGGGCCACGGAACCGGCCTGCGACCACAGGCCCGTCACCCGCGGGCGGCTGGCCAGGGTGAAGAACCCCTTCGAGCGCAGGATCCGCCCGTACGCGCCGCCGTCCAGCTCCTCGGTCACGAAGGTCCACAACCGGCCGGGATGGAAGGGGAGTTCGGAGCGGAAGACGGTGGAGGAGACGCCGTACTCCTCCGTCTCCGGGACATGGTCGCCGTTGAGCTCCCGCACCCAGCCCGGAGCCTGCTGGGCGCGCTCCAGGTCGAACAGCCCGGTGCCCAGCACGTCCCGCAGATCTACGGTCCCGTGGACGGCCGGGACGATCCGGGCGACGGGGTTGAGACGGCCGAGTGTCGCGCGCAGGCGGGCGGTGGCCTCCTCGTCGGTGTCGTCGATCAGGTCGAGCTTGTTGAGCACCAGGACGTCGGCGAACTCGATCTGGTCGACGAGGAGATCGCTGACCGTGCGTTCGTCGTCCTCGTACTGGTCGAGGCCCCGCTCGACCAGCTCGTCACCGCTGTCCAGCTCCGTGAGGAAGTTGGCCGCGTCCACGACCGTGACCATCGTGTCCAGGCGGGCTACGTCGCCGAGAGTGGCGCCGTCGTCGCGGGCGAAGGCGAAGGTGGCGGCCACGGGCATCGGCTCGGAGATGCCCGACGACTCGATGAGCAGATGGTCGAAGCGGCCCTCGCGGGCCAGCCGGTCGACCTCGTCCAGCAGGTCGTCGCGCAGGGTGCAGCAGATGCACCCGTTGGTCATCTCGACCAGCCGTTCCTCGGTCCGGGACAGGGCCGCCTCACCGCCGCGGACCAGCGCCGCGTCGATGTTGATCTCGCTCATGTCATTGACGATGACGGCGACGCGCAGTCCTTCGCGGTTCGCGAGGACATGGTTGAGCAGGGTCGTCTTGCCGGACCCGAGGAAGCCGGACAGCACGGTGACCGGCAGTCGGTCGTATGGCATCCGCGCTCAGCCCTCGGGGCGCAGCAGCCCGCGCTCGTACGCCTTGACCAGGTTCTGCGGTACCAGGTGGCGCACGCCGTCGACCGTGACCGGCACGAGCGTCGGGGTGGCGGCCTTCCACTGCGCGCGGCGGTGGCGGGTGTTGCTGCGGGACATCTTCCGCTTGGGAACTGCCATGAGGGTCCTCCTCGGTGGGTGGGCACCGAGGACGCTACATGAAAATGGATCCCATTAACAATTTCGGAGGGTCGGCAGACGCCCGCCGACCCTCCGACGCTGTCTCACTCCTCCACACCCACGAGCATCTTCACCTCGAAGTCCTCGTAGACGTCGGGCTCCTGATGCTTGGTCAGCACCGAGCCGAGCCAGCCGAGGAAGAAGCCCGCCGGGATGGAGACGAGGCCCGGGTTCTGGAGGGGGAACCAGGCGAAATCGGCGTCCGGGTAGAACGAGTCAGGGGTGGAGGAGACGACGGGGGAGAACACGGTCAGGAGGACCGAGCAGAGCAGCCCGCCGCAGAGGCTGAGCAGTGCCCCCTGCGCGGTGAAGCGGCGCCAGAAGAGGGTGTACACGAGCGTCGGCAGGATCGCCGACGCCGCGATGGCGAAGGCGAGGAAGGCCAGCGTCGCGGTGTTGGCCCCCCAGACGACGAGGGCGAGCAGCATGCCCAGGATGCCGATGACGGCGCCGCCCAGCCGGGCGACGGTCAGCTCCTCCGTCTCGCTCGCCTTGCCCTTGCGGATCACCTCGCCGTACAGGTCGTGAGCGAGGGAGGAGGCCGCGGCGAGGGTGAGACCGGTCGCGACGGCGAGCAGGGTGACGAAGGCCAGGCAGGACAGGAGGGCGGTGAGGACGCTGCCGCCCAGTTCGGCGGCGAGGAGCAGGACGGTGGCGTTGCCGGTGTGGTCCGTGCTGTCGATGGTGTCCCGGCCGATGATGCCGGTGGCGCCGAGACCCAGGATGCCGGCCGCGAAGCAGACCAGGCCGACCAGGCCCACGGCCCACACGAGGGAGGAGCGCAGTACGCCGACACTGCGCGGGGCGAGCAGCCGCATCAGGATGTGGGGGAGCGCGGCGAGCCCGAGGACGATGGCCAGTTGCAGACTGAAGAAGTCCAGCTTGCTGGTGGTGCTGGCGCCGTAGCGCAGCCCGGGTTCGAGGAACTCCAGGCCGGTCCCGCTGCGGCCCGCGGCCGCGGTGAGCAGGGCGTCGACGTTCCAGTCGAAGCGGTGCAGAACCAGGACCGCGGTGACGGTGATGCCCGCCACCAGCATGGCGGCCTTGATGACCTGGATGAAGGTCGCTCCGGGAGCGCCCCCGATGGAGGCGTACACGATGACGATGGTGCCGATCACCACGACGCACAACGTGCGGGTGGTGGCGCTGGGTTCGCCCGTGAACTGGGTCAACAGAGCCACACTGCCGACGAGTTGAGCTACCAGGTAGAGGGTCGTGATGACCAGGACACACACGGACAGCGCGAGCCGCACCGGCCGGTGCTGCCGGGGCATGCGCAGAGCCACCGTGTCGCCCAGCGTGAACTTCCCCGCCCGGCGCAGGGGTTCGGCGATCAGCAGCAGCACCATCATCCAGGCGACGACGGTGCCGCCGAGGTACATCAGCCCGTCGTACCCCGTCAGGGCCACCAGTCCGGTGCTGCCCAGCAGGGTCGCGGCGGACAGGTAGTCCCCGCACATGGCGAGGCCGTTGCGCAACGGCGACATGGTGCGGTTGCCGAGGTAGAACTCGCTGATCTCATCGCGCTGAGGGGCGGTCAGCAGCGCCGAGAACAGGGTGACCACGACCACCGACAGGAACAGCATGAACGTCAGCTGGAGACTGAACTCGTCGGCGACGCCGGCGGACTGGGTCACCACGTGCGGTACCCCCTCGAACCCTGGTGGGGAGCGCGCCCGGCCGCGGGAGGCGGTGCGGCACTACGCGGAGGACGGGTCTCGCTGTGGAGTTGCGTCCTCAGGCGGCGGGCGCGCGGGTCGACCTCGGTGCGCATGTGCTGGAGGTAGCGCCACACGGTCACGGCCATCACGACGAACTGCCCCAGGCCGAGGGCGAGGCCGATCGTGAAGTGACCGAACAGGGGCTGGCTCATCATCGCCGGAGCGAAACCCGACAACAGGACGTACAGCAGGAATGCGCCGACGGACAGGACCGTCGCCAGCGTCCCGAACCGGCGTTGCGTGCGGCGCAGCGCACGGAATTCTGGATCGTCCGATATGCGCCGGGAATTCATGGGTTCGGCGTTTGGGGTGTGAAATGTGGATGTGTTGTCGGACCACGGTGAGAATTCGGGCACAGATGAACCTTCTTGTCTGCTGCATGTCCCCGCACGCGACTCCTTCGAGCCGCCGGCCGTCCAGCTCCTGGGGGTGGTGAGAGCGGCGCCGGACGCGTGGTCGAGGGTGCGGGTTGTGTGGGGGGTTCGTGAATCCGAATTCCCTGATGTTCGGATTCGCCTACATCTCCTCGGGGCTCCGTGTGTGATCCCCTTGAACCTCGTCAATGGTGATGGCGAGGTAGGAAGCGGAGTATGTCAGCGGGATCCTTGGGCAATCAACCGGGGAGGCCGAATTAGGGGTGCCCCTGGCCTATTCATGGCCCCTTCGTGCAACCGTGCCGCCGTGTAACCTGCGGAAATAGGGCGGGCGGACGAATAGTACGGACCACGACCTCGGCCGGGCTGTCTCGTTCGCGCCGCATCCGAGACAGCCCGGCCGGCCGGTCAGAAGCGGGCGCCGATGTTCGCGCCGCTGCGCGGGACCAGGAACGACGGCGCCGACGGCAGCGAGCCGTCGGCCGCACGCGAGCCCGTGAGCGGCGCCGGGTCCGTGCTCAGGACCGAGGAGGCGTTCCAAGTGCCGCCCAGGTCCCAGGAGTTGCCGCTGGAGACCGTCGTTGAACCGAGCGCCGCGGCGCGGGCGTCGGCGATGGACAGGTTGGCGGTGAGGACGGCCTTGGCGCCCGAGGTGTCCACGTCGAAGCCCGTACGCGCGTTGGAGTACGTGGAGTTGCGGGTCAGGGCGAGAGCACCCGGATTGCCGTTGTCCGTGATGCCGTGCGCCGCGTTCTTGAAGGCGGTGCTGTTACGCAGGGTGTGGGCCACCGCGGGCGCCGGACTGCCCCCGCCGAGCTTGAAGCCGTTGCCGTCGCCCGCGAAGTCGGGGAAGTTCCAGCGGTTGAAACCGTTTCCGTACGCGACCGTGTTCTCGACCACGACCGGCGAGGTGAACTTCCACGCGTCGAAGCCGTCGTCGACGTTGTTCCACAGCCGTGCGCCGCGCACCACATTGCCCGTCCCGCTGCCCTCCTTGATCGCGAGACCGTCCGCGCTCTCGCCGTTCTTACGGGGGTCGCGGTTGCCGTAACTGTCCAGATTCAGGATTTGGTTGTTGCTGGACGCGCCCTGGAGCTGGAAGCCGGACTCGTAGTTGTCGTGGGTCTTCAGGCGCGCGAAGACATTGCCGTTGCAACCGTCGCAGTACACGCCGTACGGCCCGTTCACGATCTCCAGGTCCGAGATCCGCCAGTACGACGCCTCCTGGTGGATCGCCCCGCGCTCGGCCCGCGGGATGCTCCCGCCGACCGGGGTGTGGCTCGCGGGCAGCTGTTCGCCGTCGATCACCACCCGTTCGCCCTGATACGCGCCGAGCGTGATGGGCTGGGACGCGGTGCCCGAGGTGGTGATGGTGATGTTGTCGGTGAGGGCGTACGTGCCGCCGCGTACCGCGATGGTGTCGCCGGGCTTCGCCAGGTCCACGGCCCGCTGGACGGTCCGCAGCGGCTGGGCGGGCGTCCCCGGCGCGGAGTCGTCGCCGTTCGTGGCCACGACCAGGGTCGTCGCCGCGGCGGACGCCTCGCCCACCGGTCCTAATCCCGTCACCAGCGCCGCGCTCACCAGTGCCGCCGTCCAGATCGATGTGTTGCGCATGGGGCCTCCCGCCTCCGCCGTGCATGCCATGTCGCACAGCAGTGGCCGCCCGGGGCGGGAAGGTTGCCGGGTGCGGGCACGTCTAGGGTTGGTGGGGTGACCGACAGCAGCAAGCGACCGCTCGCCGTGTTCGACCTCGACAACACCCTTGCCGATACGGCCCACCGGCAGCGGTTCCTCGAGCGCAAGCCGCGCGACTGGGACGCCTTCTTCGCCGCCGCGCCGCAGGATCCGCCGCTCGCCGAGGGCATCGCGTTGGTCCTGGAGAGCGCGGTGGAGTGCGAGGTCGTCTACCTCACCGGGCGGCCCGAACGCTGCCGGCGCGACACGCTCGACTGGCTCGACGCGCAAGGGCTGCCCGAAGGGCGCGTGTACATGCGGCGCGACGGCGACCGCAGGCCCGCCCGGCGCACCAAGCTGGAGATCCTCCGCCGGCTCGCGAGCACCCGCGAGATCCGGGTGCTCGTGGACGACGACGAGCTGGTGTGCGAGGACGCCGAACGGGCGGGGTTCACCGTCGTACGGGCGCGCTGGACGGCCCCGTCGGCCGCGCTGAAGGTGGCGCAGGAGCGGGAGGGGCGGACCTGAGGCCCTGTTGCCAGGGCCGTCAGGCTTTGCCGGGTCAGTCCGGCTCCTCCAGCCGGAAGCCGACCTTCAGACCGACCTGCCAGTGCGCGACCTGCCCCTCCCCGATCTGGCCCCGCACCTGGGTCACCTCGAACCAGTCGAGGTTGCGGAGGGTCTGCGAGGCACGGGAGATGGCGTTGCGGACGGCCTGGTCCACGCCCTCGGGCGAGCTGCCGACGATCTCGGTGACGCGGTAGGTGTGGTTCGACATACGGGGCTCCTCTCCGCGATGACGGCACTGTCACGCGTATCCGGCGTCACTCCACCGTGCCCCAAGCCGCGACGGAGCGCGAGACGACCCGTCGCGGCCCCGTCACCGCACCACGCTCAGCGACAGCGCGAACCGGCCCTCGCCGTCCGTCCACCAGTGGGCCAGGTCCAGACCGGCCGCGGACAGCTCGGCGCGCACACCCTCCTTCCGGAACTTCGCCGACACCTCGGTGCGCAGCTCCTCGCCCGCCGCGAAGTCGACCGCCAGGTCGAGCGCGGGAATCTTCACGGTCTGCGCCGTACGGGAGCGCAGCCGCATCTCGATCCACTCGTTCTCGGCGTCCCACAGGGCTACGTGGTCGAAGGCGTCGGGATCGAAGTCGGCGCCCAGCTCGCGGTCGACGACGGTCAGGACATTCTTGTTGAACGCGGCCGTAACCCCCGCCGCGTCGTCGTACGCCCTGACCAGGACCTCCTCGTCCTTGACCAGGTCCGTGCCGAGCAGCAGTGCGTCACCGGGGGAGAGCAGGGCGCGGACGGAGGCCAGGAACGCGGCGCGCTCGACCGGCAGCAGGTTGCCGATCGTGCCGCCGAGGAAGGCCACCAGACGCGGACCCGGCGTCTGCGGCAGCGTCAGTCCGCCGGTGAAGTCGGCGATCAGCGCGTGCACGTCCAGGCCCGGCCGCTCGGCGATCAGCGCCTGCCCGGCCTGCGTGAGCGCGCTCTCGCTGACGTCCACGGGGACGTAGGTGCGCAGATCGGTGAGCGCGTCGATCAGGTGCCGGGTCTTCTCCGAGGAGCCGGAGCCCAGTTCGACCAGGGTGCGGGCGCCCGTCGCCGCGGCGATCTCGCCGGAGCGGGTGACGAGGATGTCGCGTTCGGCGCGCGTGGGGTAGTACTCCGGCAGTTCGGTGATCTGCTCGAACAGGTCGCTGCCGTGCGCGTCGTAGAACCACTTCGGCGGCAGTGTCTTGGGGGTGCGGGTCAGGCCCTGGAGCACGTCGGCGCGCAGGGCGGCGTCCGTGGCGTCCTCGGGCAGGGTGCGAGTGAGCAGGAACGGACTCACGTACGGGGCTCCTTCGCGGATGCGGGTGCGGGTGCGTGTGGTGCGGGCGCCAAGGCGTCGCCCGGCTCCTTGAGCGGGGTGAGCAGTACGTCCGTGCGGCTCGCCGTGAGCAGGGTGCGGTCGGGGACTTCCTGCCAGTTCGGGTCGTCGTCGTAGGGCTCGGAGGCCACGACGATGCCGCGGCCCGGCTGCGACAGGTACCAGAGGGTGTCGCCCCAGGCGGTCGCGGTGATGGTCTCGCCGTTGGCCAGCAGCAGGTTCAGCCGGGAGCCGGGGGCCGCCGCGGCGACCTCCAGCACCGTGTCGGCCAGGGCCTGGCCCTCCAGGTCGCCCCCGCGCAGCCGGGCCAGGACCAGCGCCCACACCAGCGCCGAGTCGTTGCGCGCCTCCAGGGACAGCACGTCGGCGGCGGGCAGGGTCTGGGTGAGGGGCGCCAGCGAGCGCGGCCAGCCGGCGACCGCGCCGTTGTGGCTGAACAGCCAGGTGCCCGCGGCGAACGGCGCCGCCGCGGCCTCCGCGTCGGCGCCCGCCAGGGTCGCGTCCCGCACCGCGGCGAGGACGGCCCCTGAGCGGACCACCCGCGCCAGG
Organism: Streptomyces sp. NPDC050619; assembly: GCF_040654815.1. Classification (NCBI taxonomy): domain Bacteria; kingdom Bacillati; phylum Actinomycetota; class Actinomycetes; order Kitasatosporales; family Streptomycetaceae; genus Streptomyces; species Streptomyces sp. NPDC050619. The sequence continues at coordinate 21,159 of NZ_JBFAIR010000012.1, forward strand.
TCGGCGAGCGACTGGTCCGCCCAGATCGGCCCGGCCCGGCGGTAGCGCGCCGGAACCGGATCCCCCTCGGCGTACCAACCGACGCCGAAACCATCGGCGTTGACCGTCCCGTACCGCTGGTGTCTGGGTGCCCAGGACTGGCGGTACAGGCTGTGCGGCGGCTCGACGAGGATCCGGCCGAGTGGTTCGGCCGGGCCCAGATACGCCAGATGACGGCACATCAGGCGGCTCCCGGGCCGGCCGAGCGGGCCGTGCGGAACCCGGAGAAGATCTGCCGCCTGATGGGATAGTCCCAGTTGCGGAACGTGCCCCGGCAGGCCACCGCGTCCACGGCGAACGAACCGCCCCGCAGCACCTTGTGGTCGGGCCCGAAGAACACCTCCGAGTACTCCTTGTACGGGAACGCCTCAAATCCCGGATACGGCAGGAAGTCGCTCGCCGTCCACTCCCACACGTCGCCGATCAACTGCCGTACACCGAGCGGGGATTCGCCCTCCGGATAGCTGCCGGCCGGCGCCGGGCGCAGGTGCCGCTGACCCAGGTTGGCGTGCTCGGGCGCCGGGTCGGCGTCGCCCCACGGGTAGCGCATCGTGCGGTCGCCGGCCGGGTCGTGCCGTGCGGCCTTCTCCCACTCGGTCTCCGTGGGCAGGCGCCGCCCGGCCCAGCGGGCGTAGGCGTCGGCCTCGTACCAGCACACGTGCAGTACCGGCTCGTCCGGCGGCACGACCTCGGTGACGCCGAAGCGGCGCCTGAGCCACTGCTTGCCGTCGCGGCGCCAGAACAGCGGTGCGTGGATGGAGTGCCGGCGGATGTGGGCCCAGCCCGCCGCCGTCCACCAGCGCTCCTCGTCGTAGCCGCCGTCCTCGATGAACGCCTGGTACGCGGCGTTCGTCACCGGTGTCGTGTCGATGTAGAACGGCTCCACCTCACGCCGGTGCGCCGGGCGTTCGTTGTCCAGCGCCCAGGGCTCGGTCGAGGTGCCCATCGTGAACGGGCCGCCGGGGACCAGGACTTCGGCCGGTCCGGTGAACAGCGGCGCCGGTTCCGGGTCCGGGGCGGTCAGGGCCTGGGGCCCCTTACGGAGCTGATGGGTGATCAGCATCGTCTCGTCGTGCTGCTGTTCGTGCTGCGCGATCATCCCGAAGGCGAAGCCCGCCTCCGTCAGCCGGGTCCCGTGGAACGCGGAGCGCTCCAGTACGTCCATCACCCGGCCGCGCACGTCGGCGGCGTACCGGCGGGCCTCGACGGGCGCCAGGAGGGGCAGGGAGGGCCGCTCGGAGCGCGGGTGTTCGAAGGCGTCGTACAGGCTGTCGATCTCGGGCCGTATCGCCTCCTGCCCGGCGACGGCCCGCAGCAGCCACTGCTCCTCCTGGTTGCCGATGTGCGCGAGGTCCCACACCAGCGGCGACATCAGCGGCGAGTGCTGGGCGGTCAGGTCGGGCCCCTCCACGCAACTGGTCAGCAGCGTGGTGCGGGCCCGGGCGGTGGTCAGGGTGGTCAGCGCCCGGTCGCGGAGCGTGTCGACGTCGAGGGCGGAGGCGGTGTCCGTGTCGAGGGCGGGGTCGGTCATGTGCGGAGGTCCTTCCCGTGGGCGGTGCGGGTCCCCCCGGTCGGCCGAAGCCGAGACTCGGGGAGGTCCGTGCCGCGCAGGTCGTCGAGCAGGTCGTCGGCGGGGCAGCGGCCGGGGATGACGTAACGGTCCCGGTACGCCGTGACGGCGGCCGTGACCTCGGCGGTGGCGCCGAGCCGGGGCAGGGCCTCCAGGGCCGCCGCGAAGCACGCGACGGCAACCTCGTGCAGCTCCGGGTCGGCCATGCCGTGCCGTGCCGCGTCGAGCCACAGCGGATTGTGCGGCGCGGGCCGCGACCGGCCCCGCTCGGCCAGGGGTTTCACGGCCCGGTAGGCGGTCTCGCAGGCCTCCGGGTCGTCGAACAGCGCCGTCGTGACGGCGAGCGGCACGATCCACCCGTCCTCGCCGGGCTGGGCGTCGATCATGCGCAGTTCGAGATGGCCGCGGGGTCTCACCGGCGGGAACAGCGTCGAGATGTGGTAGTCGAGATCCTCCCGGGTCGGCGGCCTGGGCGCCCCCGTTCTGGTCCACTCCCGGAACGTCAGGCCCTCCGGCACGTCCCACGGGCCGCCGTCCCGCCGTACGCACATCACCGGGGCGTCGAGCACGTGCCGGGCCCAGGCGGCGCGCGGGTCCGTGTCCGGCGCGGGCGCACCCGCGCGGCCGGCGCCGATCTGCATCCACAGCAACTGCCGGGTGGAGAGCCAGCCGGTGGGTTCGCTCGCGGCCACGGGGGAGTTGGCGAACGCGGCCACCAGGACCGCGCCCAGCTGGTGAGCCAGCCACCAGCGCCGTCCGAGACCGAGCGGGCCCGGCTCCTCGTACCCGGCGTCCAGACACACCTGGACGGAGGCCGAGGTGCACATCATGGCCCGGCCGGCCGGGCCGGTGCGGTCGAGGGAGGTCTCCATGGCGTCGTAGCGCGGCTCGCGCAGGAACCGGCGGGGCGGGTGCCAGGGATCCTGGCCGAGACCGACGAGACCGAGATCGTGCTCGGCGAGAACCGCGCGGACGGCGGTGAGGTCGGCGGAGACGGTACCGACGCACTCCATCAGGGAGGCGGCGGGCGGCGAGCTCAGTTCCAGCTGGCCGCCGGGTTCGACGGTGAGCGCCGACCTCAGAGGCACGGTCCGCAGTGCGGCGTAGGCCGCTTCGAGTCGTTCGGGTGACACGGGGAGCCGCGGTGTACGCAGCTCATGGACGAGCCATTCCACTTCCACCCCGACGGTGCGGGGCGGGCCGGTCTTGAAGCAGATGCCCCGGACGAGGGCCTCCACCTCGGCTTCGCTGACGGCGGTGCGGGGCGCGGTACAGTCGCCCGCCGAACAGTCGTTTGGTGTATCGGACATGTCGGGATCCTCCTGAGATTCCACCATGCCGCCGGCCCGGGATCCGGTGGGCCGGACCGGCATAGCTCGTCCCACCCAAAACCTTCTTGCTCATCCGCACAAGGGGGCACATCGTCGTGATCGACGGCCGGTGATCTCCGTTTCCTGAGTGTTGGCCAGCTATTTTCCGTTTCCGCGTCCAGGCCTGGAAACTCCGTTGCACAGCATGACCAGAATCGCTCAGGATGCGTTCATGAGCACGACGGGGGATGCCGCGGGACGCACAGTCATGGCGCGCGCGGTCATGGCGCACACGGGGGTGGCGCCATGAGCGCGCGCCTGCGTGGCATCGCGCAGCAGACGGAGCAGATCGTGGCCGCGGGGGCCTACCGCGCGCCGGACGGGCGCGACGTGTCCATCGCCGAGTCGATCGAGGCGGCACGGGCCGGCACGCGGATGCACGGGCCGGAACCCGTGCAGGTGCCACCGATCTCTCCGGCGGACACGTTATTCGAGGTCACGGGCGAGAGCAGCCTGGAGGCGGCCCGTCGGATCGCCCTCGCCGGGCCGGTGGGCGTGCTGAACTTCTCGTCTGCCCGCAATCCCGGCGGCGGCTATCTCAACGGCGCCCAGGCGCAGGAAGAGGCTCTGTGCCGGGCTTCCGCGCTGTACACCTGCCTGATCGGGGTCCGGGAGTTCTACGACCACCACCGCGCGCATCGCGACCCCTTCTACACGGACCGTGTCATCCACTCACCGGCCGTGCCCGTCTTCCGCGACGACCGGGGCCGTCTGCTGGACGAGCCGTACACCGTCGGATTCCTGACCGCGGCCGCACCGAACGCCGGCGTGGTGATGCGGGCGGCACCGGCCCGGGCGTCCGAACTGCCCCGGGCCCTCGCGATACGCGCCGAGCGGGTCCTGGAGACCGCCGCCGCGCACGGCTACCGACGGCTGGTCCTCGGCGCATGGGGCTGCGGGGTCTTCCAGAACGATCCGACACAGGTCGCGGACGCCTTCCGCGCGCTGCTCGGCCCGGGCGGCAGGTTCGCCGGGGCCTTCGAACACGTGGCGTTCGGGATCCTGGACCGGACGACGGGGAACGTGGTCCGGGGAGCGTTCGTACGGGCGTTTCCGGAGCGTCAGGTGCGGGCGTAGTGCGGGCGTAATTTGGGCGTGGTTCGGTCGTAGGGGCGGGGCGGGGCGGGGCGGGGCGGGTGGGTTGGCGTAGGGTCCGGCGGTCGGTGCCTGGCCTGTCGTCGAGCCGGCCGGTCGGTGCCTGGCCTACCGTCGAGCCGGCCGGCAGGTAGCCTGTCCCGTCGTCGAGCCCGGCGCCCTCAGCTCCAGCCGTAGCGCTCGCTCAGCCGGTGGCGGACCAGGTTGAAGCGCATCCGGTCCAGGGCGCATGCCTCGCGGCGCATGCCGGCTTCGTGGAGTCGCAGGACCCGGTCCACGTCCACCCAGGAGTCCCGGCCCGAGCGGTCCCAGGGCCCGCTCCCGATCGGTACCCACTCCCGGTCGCCGTCGTGCCGCTTGCTCGACAGCTGGACGGCGAGGAAGGTGCCGCCGGCCTCGCGGGCGACGACGAGCACGGGGCGGTCCTTGCCCCGGCCGTCGTTCTCCTCGAAGGGGACCCAGGTCCAGACGATCTCGCCGGGATCCGGGTCCCCGTCGTGCGCGGGCGAGTACTCCGTGCGCACCCGGCCCACCTCGCGGGCGTCGGCCTCGGTAGTGGCGGAGGGGCCGAGCCGGCCGGGAACGTATCCATCGGTAGACGCAGTCACGGAGGCAACGTTAGAGCCCCCGCCTGGAACCTCTCACCTCACCCCTCGTCCTGCTCCACTGCGACCTTCTGCGACGTGACTTTCTGCGACGCGGGAGTCACGCTCCCGTTGAGCGGCGAAGTCCCGTTCGCAGCCTGCCCGTTCTGGTTCATCGAGGAGAGCAGCTGACGGGCCAGGCCCAGCCCCGTGCCGCCCATGGTGAGCGCTTTGGCGAGCATGTCCGCCATGCCGTCCGCGCCGTTGAGCACGACCATGTTGTCGACGCTGCCGAAGGCGGACGCGCCGGCCTTCACGATCTCCGGCCAGTTCTCGGCGAGTTGCTGGGCGACGACCGCCTCCTGGTTCTCGGCGAGGGCGGCGGCCCGCGCCTTGATGGCCTCCGCCTCCGCGAGCCCCTGGGCCTTGGTCGCCTCGGCTGCCGCGAGCCCCCGAGCCTGGGCCGCGGCGGCCTCGGCCTCACCGGTGGCCCGGGTCGCCGCCGCCATGGCCGTACCGCGCGCCTTGGTCGCCTCGGCCTCCGCGCCCGCGGCCGCTTTGACCCGGGTCGCCTCGGCCGCGGCGGCCAGCTCCGTCTCCTTCGCCTTGGCCTGCGCCGCCGAGATCCGCGCGTCGCGCTCGGCCTCGGCCAGCGTGCGCTTCTCGTACGCCTGCGCGTCCGCGGGTTTGCGGACGTCCGCCTGGAGTTGCTGCTCACGGCGCTGAGCCTCGAGCTCGGCGACGCGCGTCTCCTGTACGACGACCTCCTGCCGGGCCGCGGCATCGGCGAGCGGACCGGCCTGGCGGGCCTTCGCCCCCGCGTTGTCGCGCTCGGCCTGGTAGCCGGCCTGGAGGATCTCGCTGTCCCGGGTCGCCTCGGCCATCCGCGCGAACGACTGCTGCTCGGCCTCGGTGGCCAGCCGGTTCGCCTCCGCCTGCGCGATCCGCGCGTCCCGCTGCACCGCCGCCGCGTGCGGCATGGCCAGGTTCTGGATGTACCCGGTGGGGTCCTCGATCTCGTGGATCTGGAGCGAGTCCACGATCAGCCCCAGCTTCTCCATCTCCGTGCCGCAGGCCGCCCGGGTCTGCCCGGTGAGCTTCTCGCGGTCGCGGATCATGTCCTCGACCGTCAACCCGCCCACGATGGACCGCAGATGACCCGCGAAGACGTTGTGCACCCGCTCCGACATCAGCTTCTGCTGGTCGAGGAAGCGGCGGCCCGCGTTCGCGATCGACACGAAGTCGTCGCCCACCTTGAAGATGACCACGCCCCGCACCTTGAGCGGTATGCCCTGGCGGGTCACGCAGTGCACGTGCAACTCGGTCTCGTTCAGATCGAGCGAGAGCTTGCGCACCGCCTGCACGCCGGGCAGCACCAGCGTGCCGCGCCCGGTGACGATGCGGAAACCCATCCCCTCTTCGAGGCCCTCTGTCCTGTGCTTGGAGCCGGAGATGATCAGGGCCTCATTGGGTTCGGCGACCCGCCACATCATCTTGAACACACCGATCACGACGAGAACGGCGAGAACAGCCGCACCCGCAACGACGCCGACAACCATCGGCATTCGCCCCCTTTGGATGGTGCCCTTTCGGCACCGAACGAAGGGAGTGTGCGCCTGTACGGCGCCGGGGTACAGACGCTGACGGATCCTTGTCGAAACCTTGATACATCCCGCTCTCACCTGCGGGGGAGCGGGCTCAACTGTCGTACGCCGCTTGGACGTAGACCGTTCGCGGCGGCAGGTACTCGACGACCATCACCACCGTGCCCCGCTCGATGCGCTCCGTACCGGAGGCCGGGTAGGCGAGGAAGTGCTCGGCACCGCCGCGCACGCGGACGATCACCTCGCCGACCAGCCCGGGCCCGATCGTCCCGGTGACCCGTCCCATGAGCCCGACCATCGACGCGTCGTCCATGGTCACAGGGTACGGGCCGAAGGTTCGTATGTGGCAGAGGAATCTGAAGGGGGTTGGGGCGAGTGGTTGCTGTGTGGCGGGGGGTCCGAAGGGTGCTGGCGGGGCACGGTTGTTAGGTGGCAGAGGAATCTGAAGGGGGTTGGGGCGAGTGGTTGCTGTGTGGCGGGGGGTCCGAAGGGTGCTGGCGGGGCACGGTTGTTAGGTGGCCGGGGGTCGGAAGCGGGTTGGGGCGAGTGGTTGCTGTGTGGCGGGGGGTCCGAAGGGTGCGGGCGGGGCACGGTTGTTAGGTGGCCGGGGGGTCGGAAGCGGGGCGGGGCGAGTGGTTGCTGGGTGGCGAGGAGTCCGAAGCGTGCGGGCGGCGCACGGTCGTCACGCGGCCAGGGAATCCGAAGCTCGGCGGGGCCGAACGATCGCTACGCCGCGGGGAAGTCCGAGGCGACCCGCTGCGACGGCCACGCCTCCTGCCAGCGCAGCTCCGCCTCCAGTTGCGCCGCCAGGGAGACCAACAGGGGCTCGCTGTCCGCAGGCCCGAGCAGCTGCGCCCCGACCGGCAGGCCGCCGGTGACGAAACCGGCGGGGACGTTGACGCCGGGCCAGCCCAGCACGTTCCACGGCCAGGCGTAGGGGCACGCGGCGATCATCGCCCGGTCGGTGGCCAGCCCGCTCAGGTCGAGCAGCGCTCCGATGCGCGGCGGGGGCGCGGCCGTCGTCGGCGCGAGGATCACGTCGTACGTCTCGAAGAACCGTCCGATACGGCGTTGCAGGACCGCCTCCGCACGCCGGGCCGCCCGCAGTGGAACCCCGCCGAGCAGCCCGCCCAGCCGGGCGGCGCCGCGGGTGCGGCGGTCGAGGAGCGCGGGGAAGGGTGCCTCGCGGACCCGCTCGGCGATACCGGCGGTGGCGCGCGGCACGAAGGTCAGCCCGATGCGGCCGTACGGCGGGTCGGCCTCCTCGACGATGTGGCCCAAGTCGCTCATTCGCTCGGCGAGTTCGACGACCCGCGCACGCACCTCGGGCTCAAGGCGCGCGGGCATGGCGGTGAACGGCGGCTTCAGGGAGAGGGCGATGCGCAGCCGGCCGGGGTCGCGGCCGACCGCCTCGGAGGCGTGGACGGGCGAGGGCCGGTGCGGGTCGAGTGCGTGGTTGCCGCTCGCCACGTCAAGGAGCAGGGCCGCATCGCCTACCGTCCGGGCCAGCGTGCCGTTGACCGTGATGCCCTGGAAGGACTCGCCGCGCGGCCAGGTGGAGATCCGGCCGCGCTGCGGCTTGATGCCGATCAGATGGGTCCAGGAGGCCGGGATCCGCACCGAACCGGCGCCGTCCGAGCCGAGCGCGGCCGGCACGAGACCGGCGGCGACGGCGGCGGCCGAACCACCGGACGAGCCGCCCGGCGTGTGCTCCGGGCTCCACGGATTGCGGGTCGCGCCGAAGGCCGGCCCTTCGGTGAACGGCCACTGCCCGAACTCGCAGGTGTTGGTCTTACCGATGATCACGGCCCCGGCCGCACGCAGCCGCCGTACCGCCTCGCCGTCCCGGGCGACCGGCGGGAACTCGCCCTGGCAGCCGAACGCGGTCGGCTCGCCCGCCACGTCCATGTCGTCCTTGACGGCCACGGGCACCCCGAGCAGCGGTCTGCGCACCCCGGTGGCTCCGGTGGCTCCGGCCGCTCTTGCGGCCAGTTCCCGGTCGGCGGCCTCGGCCTCGGCGAGCCCGGCCTCGCCCCGTACGATCCGGAAGGCGTTGAGCGATCCCTGCGTGGCCTCGATCCGCGCCAGGGCCTGCTCCACGAGGGCCCGGGACGTCACCTCCCCGGCGGCCAGCGCACGGGCGGACTCCGCGAGGCCTGCGGAACGGTCGAGCGTCATGCGGGACACCTCCAAGGATGTTCTCTACCGAACGGTAACGTCCGGAGGGGGTGCGGCGGAATGCCCCCCGCGCCCGGGCGCGTCCGTGCCCGGCTTCGGCGCACGCCACAGGTTTCCCGCAGGGCTCGCCGAGTCGTGCGCAAAGCATTGACGGGCCCGAACCCCACCCCTACCTTCTGATCGACTTCCCGAACCTTGTTCGAAATATCGGACACTCAGAGCCGTGTGTCCCCGAGGGAGAGCCGCCCGTGACCACCAGACCCCCCACGCCGCCACCGTCCCGCCGCACCCTGCTGCGCGCGCTGGCCGCCGTGCCCGCCTCGGCCGTGCTCCTGGGTGAGATGCCCGGCCTGCTCGGAACGGCCTCGGCCGCCGCCCCGCCGAGCGGCTCCGCCACCCGCTACACCATCGTGCCGTTCCTCAACAGCGACGACGGCACGGTGAACGTCTACCAGTCGGACGACGCCACCGACTTCCGGCTCGTCAAGTCGTCCGCCTACACGCCGCCCAGCAATCGCATCCGCGACGCGAGCGTCATCAAACACACGAACGGTTACTACTACCTCACCTACACCACCCACACCTGGCAGGACCCGAGCACCACCATCGGCTTCGCCCGCAGCTCGGACCGGCTCAACTGGACTTTCCTGTACGACTACACGGTCCCGATCGCCAACCTGTCCCGCGCCTGGGCGCCGGAGTGGTTCGTCGACAGCGACGGCAGCGTGAACGTCATCGTCTCCTGCTCGACCACGAACGACGAGTGGATCTTCACGCCGTACCTGCTGAAGGCCACGAACTCGGCGCTGACCGCATGGAGCTCACCGGTAGCCCTGTCCGGCATCGGCGCGAACCACATCGACACGTACATCGTGAAGACCGGCTCGACCTACCACGCCTTCACGAAGAACGAGACGACGAAGTACATCGAGTACGCGACGGCCGCCAGGCTCACCGGCCCCTACACGATCAGCCGGACCGGCAACTGGGCGGGCTGGGGCAGCTACCGCGAGGGTCCGGCGCTGGTGCAGCTCGACAACGGCGGCTGGCGGATCTTCTTCGACGGCTACGGTGACGGCACCTACTACTACAGCGACAGCTACAACGCCTTCGCCACCTGGTCCGCCCCGACCGCGCTGCCGGCGGTCTCCGGTACGGCACGCCACTTCACGGTGATCAGGGAGACGGTCTCGGGCGGCCCGAGCCTGGCGAAGAACGTGACCCGGTCCTTCCAGTCGGCCAACTTCTCCACCCGCTACTGGCAGTCGCAGTCCTCCCTGCTCAACCTCCCCGTGGTGAGCACCTCCAGCACCACCGCCGAGAAGCAGGCGTCCACCTTCACGGTCGCCGCCGGCCTCGCCGACGCGAACGGCTACTCCTTCCGTGACGCCGCCGGCAACTACCTGCGCCACTGGGACTTCCGCGCCCGCTTCGACGCGAACGACGGCACATCGACGTTCGCCAGGGACGCCACGTTCATCGCCCGCACGGGCACGAGCAGCGGTTCGATCCGCTTCGAGTCGTACAACTACCCCGGCTACTACCTGCGGCACTACAACTACCAACTCCGGGTGGAGCGGACGGACGGGACGCAGCTGTTCCGGCAGGACAGCTCGTTCGTGCCGGTGGGCGCCTGGGGCTGAGCGCTCCGCTTTGCCGTTCATCGCGCAGGCATGCTCCCCGGCCGCAGTGCGAATCCGGTGATGACGCCTTCCAGGTAGCCGGTGCCGGCCCCGATGCCCAGGACGGCCCATACGGACAGGTCCGGATGGGCCACCAGCACCAAGAGAATCGTGCTCAGACCTACCGCGGTCCCGACGAACGATGCGATCAAGGAGATGTTCACCCACGACGTCAACCGATCCACCGTCGCACCGATGAGACGCAACATCACATAGCCGGCCAGGACTATGGCGAATTCCTGGCCGGCATTCGCTCGGGGCCCTGCGATGACGGCGGCGACAGCCCCGCCGCCGCAGATGATGACCGTCGCGACGGTGGCGAGCCGAGCAGCCGAAACAAGAGGCAGGCTATTGAAAGCATGTCCAACGGCGAAGGCGCCGAGGGCGGCAACGCTCACAGCGATCAACATGCCCGGCCACCATGAATGAACAAACGGATCAGTCAGTTTCATCGCCGACAACCCGAGCATCACACCGACTATCTCGATACGCGGACGGTTCGTCATCCTCGGCCAGTCCTTTGGTGTCGAGCGGCTGTCCACGAGATCAGCCCGTCTGGCGAGGAACGTAACTGAGGGCCGCCGGGACCCGTCCCGCGCCGCGGTCTAGAACAGGCCCCGCTGACGCAGGTCGGCCGGGTACTTGACGATCAACTCGCGTGTCAGATGCGGGATGTCCTTGTCCACGCCGATCCCGGCCTCCCGTACGGCGGCCTGGAACCGGTCGGCCGGCATCGCGGATCCGGGCAGGGGTTCCACGGGACTGCGGAACGCGTGCAGCAGCGGCAGCATCGAGTGCTGCCGCTGTTGTTCCGGCAGTGCGCGGATCGCGGTCTCGAACCGGACGAACCAGTCGTCGTAGTCCGCCAGGCAGCGGATCGGGTAACCCGCCTCGACGAGCCACGTCACGAAATCGTCCAGCGAAATGCCGTCGTCGTGCGGGTTGACCACATTGAACGTCCGATACCCACGGGAGTCGCGCACGCCGAGCGAGTTGACGGCTTCGGCGGTGAAATCGACGGGCAGCCCGTCGAAATGGGCCCGTCCGGAGCCCGTGCGGCCGGCGGTCCGGTAGAAGGACGCCGGCGCGATACCGGTCCGTAGCAGGCTGAACACCAGGCGGGTGAACACGTCGGACAGGTTCAGCTGCCCCGTGTGGCGGCTGTGGGCGAGGATCATGTCCGATCGGAAGGTGGCCACAGGCAGGCCGCACAGGTCGTGGGCCTGTCGCAGGAGCACTTCGCCCGCCCATTTGCTGGTGCCGTAACCGCCGGCGTAGGTGTCGTCGAGTGCGCGGACGGGGCTCAGCTCACGGATGTCGCCCGTCTCGTCGAGGGCCGGCCCATCGAGTTGGCGGGCTACGCCGACGGTCGAGAGATACAGGAACGGTTTGATCTTCGTGGTGATCGCCAGTCGGATCAGTTCGGCCGTACCCACGACGTTCGGGCCGAACAACTGCTCATACGGCAGCATGTGGTTGACCAGTGCGGCCGGGTGCGCGACGAGGTCGACCTCCTCGGTCAGCCGCTGCCAGGTCGCGTTGTCCAGACCCAGGTTCTCCTCACCGATGTCTCCGGCGAGAACGTCGAGATGGTGTGCGGCCAGTTCCCGGTAGCGGCGCACCAGTTCGGCGTCACCGCTGTCGAAGGCGCTGTCGAGGCGGGCTCGGGCGGCGCTCTCGTCCCGGCCGCGCACGACGCAGATCAGCCTTCCCCCGGTGCCGGCCAGCCGCTCCAGCCAGTCCAGGCACATGAACCGGCCGAGATAGCCGTTCGCGCCGGTGAGCAGCACGGTCCGCGGGGTGACCTCCTCGGGCGGCGGCAACTGCCGGGCGGCCGCGAGGGTCTCGGTGTCCAGGAACCTGTCCAGCCTGAGATCGGCCGCGCGTGCCTCGGTGCTGCCCGCGCCGTGGACCGTGGCGAACGTCGGCCGTTTCGCCCCCGATGTGCGGCCGGTCTCGATGTGGTCCGCGAGGGAACGGAGGTCGTTCGCCGAGCTGAGGACCACTCCTACCGGCACCTCGACACCGAAGATCTCCGTCAGGAGCGTGACGAAGGACAGTGCGGACATCGAGTCGCCGCCGAGGTCCGTGAAGTGGGTGGCGGCGTCCAGCTCCGCCGTCGAGCAGCCGAGGAGCGCCTGCGCGGCGCGGCGGACCGTCTCGAACACGGGCTGGTCCGGTCCGCCGTCGCGCAGCGCACGCAGTGTGTCCTCCTGCCCCTGGGCGAGTTCGGCGTACAGCGCTTCGAGCCGCTCGCCGTAGCGTTCCCTGAGCCGGGGAGGCAGATTCTTCCGAGTGTCCGACAGGAGGCCGTTCTCCAGGGAGAACGGTTCGGTCTCGATCAGGAAGTCGCGGGGGATCTCGTACGAGTTCAACTCGGCGTCGAGGGCCGCTTCTCGCAGGGCCTCGCTCAGCGATGCTCTGAGGCCGAGCGGGTGTGCCGCCCGGCCGATCGCGTCCTCGGTCGGCACGATCACCGCCAGTAGGTGGGCGCGTTCGCTGTTGCCATAGACGAAGATCTGCCGGATGAGGGGGCTGGTGACGTACACCCCTTCGAGACGGGAGAGTGCGACGAACTCGCCCTGCGCGAGCTTGACCACGTTGTTGCGGCGGTCGACGTACACGTATCGGTCGGTACCGACCCGGGCCATGATGTCGCCGGTCCGGTAGAAGCCGTGCTCGTCGAAGGACCGGGCCGTCGCCTCGGGCCGTCGGTAGTACCCGGGCGTGATGGTCTCCGTCTTGAGCAGCAGCTCACCTCGCGGGTAGGGCGAATCCGTCTGGAAGTAGCCCAGTTCCGGTACGTCGACCAGCTTGATGTCGAGCACCGGCGGCCGCTGCACCCGCGTGTTGAGCAGCACCGACCCGGTCTCGGTGGAGCCGTAGCCCTCCAGCAGGGGCAGATCCAGGCACGACTGGACGAACTCCCGCAGTTCGGCGGAGAGCGGCGCGCTGCCGCAGAGCGCCTGAAGCAGCCGCCCGCCGACGAAGCGCTCCCGCAGGTCCGTCTTCACGGCGGCGTCGAGCGCCTCCCGGTCGGCGAACTCCGCTGCCCGCCGCGTCATTTCGGCCTGGTACTCCTGGAACAGCATGTCGCAGACGCGGGGCACCATGAGCAGGGCCGTCGGCCGGGTGAGCGCGATGTCCTCGAACAGGGTCGACAGATCGCTCCTCGCCGTGAAGTAGGAGATACCGCCCCGCCTGAGCGTTTCCACGAGCGACGAGCGGCCCGCCACATGGCTCAGGGGCAGGTAGTTGACGACTATCGAGGCCACGTCGTCCGGTATGGGTACGGAGCCGGCCCACGATCTGTGCAGCATCCGTTCGGTGTAGATGGCCCCTTTGGGCGTGCCCGTGCTGCCGGAGGTGTAGATCAGGAGGCGGGTGGGGTTGTCCTCGGGGCCGGGGGTGAACAGCGGCGCGGGCGGGAGGTCGCGTCCGCGTCCGATCACCGTCTCCAGTGTGTCGGGGGCGGGGTGACCGGCTCCGGCCAGCCGGGTGCACGCGGCTTCGAACGCCTCCCGTTCGGCATCGTCCTCCGGGCGGTGGTCGAACACGACCAGCCGCGGTGACGACTCGGCGGACAGCACCAACTCGACGGCTCTGTCCAGGAGTTCGACACTCGTCGCCAGAACGCGCGGCCCGGTCTCCGCGACGATCGGCGCGAGCTGGGAGACGGGGGCGCCGGACTGCAACGGCACGGACACAGCCCCCAGCCGCAGGCACGCCAGGTCAAGGGTCACGTAGTCGCAGCTGGTGAATCCGTAGATCGCGACGAAGTCCCCCGGAACGAGCGGCTGCCCCGCGTCCGCCGTCCATTCCGCCGCTACGGCACCGGCCCGTGCCCACAGTTCGCCGTAGCTGACGGTCGTGAACTCCGGGAGCAGCCGCAGTGATGTGCGCCCGGAGACCAGGTCGGTCACCCGCTCCGTCGCCCGCTGCGCCAGGGCCGGCCGCTCGGCGTACCCTTCCATGATCGTCGCGACGGTGCGTGACAGTATCTGGTCCCGTCCGACGTCCCGCACCGCCGCCCCGATGGTGCGAAGTGGCAGGGCACGGCGGTACTGCGGATCGTGCTCGGACAGCTCCGCGACGAGGCGGGCCGCTCGGGTGGTTCTGGAGGGGGTGGTATGGGGAGTGGAGGGCATGGCCGTCACCTGTTCTCTGTTGTTCTCTGTGCGGATTCGGGACAGGGCAGGGGGGAGGCGCGAACGTCGCCTGCCAGAGAACTAGGTCGAGCGGATGCCGGAGCGGAGGCGCCGTGCGGGGCCGGAACTCCCGGGCGTGGCCGGCCGCATCATGCCCGCCGTGTAGTCCTGGTACCACCGGGCCAGTTCCACCCGGGACTTGATGCCGAACTTCCGGAAGATGTTCCGCAGGTGGTAGTTGACGGTGTACGCGGACAGATGCAGCTTTCCGGCGACTTGACGGTTCGTCATGCCCAGCACGACCAACTCCGCCACCGCGCGCTCGGACCCTGTGAGGGTCTGTCCCGGATCGGCCGGCCGATCGACGGATACGGCGGAGGACCGCACGGGCGGTGCGAGTCGGGTGAGCCGTCCGGTGATCCTGGCGACGTCCGTCAGCGCCCCGGCCTCTTCGTACAGCTCCCGCGCCGCGACGAACTGTCGCCCGGCTGCGCCGTCCCCAGTGCCCCGGTCGAGCAGCAGGACGCCCAGGTCCTCCGCGGCCCAGGCGGCGGCCCAGGTGTCGCGGTGCTCACTGCGGGCCTGGGCCAGGGCGGCCTCGTCACGGCGCAGCAGACCCTCCGCGTGCAGCGCCGAGACGGTCAGCGGCTGGAAGGCGGCGTTGTCGTCGGCGAGCGTGCGCACCGCGCGGACCACCTCCTCGGCCGGCTGAGGGGCGTTCGCGGCGAGGGCGGTACGGACCATCCAGGGGGCCGCACCCGGTTCCTCCACGAAGAGGAGCGGCCCGGCGATCAGATGCGCGTACTGCTCGGTCAGCAGTTCGACGCCCCGTGCCGCGCCGTGCCGTGCGGTCGTGACCTGGAGGTCGACCCACTCGGGCTGGGCATAGAGCGCGAGGCGGTCGGGTTCCGACTCGGCCTGGCAGCGCGCCACCAGCCGCTCCGCGACGCGAAGTTCGCCACCGCGCAGGGCGGCAAGTGCCCGGATGGCACCGGCCAGGGGGAGCAGCCACCTCTCGGGCTTGTTGACGAAGCCCATGGCGGCTTCGATCCACCGGTCGGCCTTCCGGTGATCACCCTTGACGCTCATGATTCTCGCCGCGGTCGTCCCAACAATCAGGTTCGCGGGTGGTGCGCCGGACGGCTCTTGCCAGCAGGCGACCTTGCGCAGCAGCTGCTCCGCTTCGGCCGTCTCGCCCAATAAGGAGAGCTCGAGCGCGACACAGTTCGTGATGAGTTCTTCGATGAGGTCCGACTTCCCGGGCGGGATGATCGCGGCGGCCTTCCTGCTCAGGCGGAGGGCTTCGGCCGCCTGGCCGCCCATCCGGGCGCACACCGAGTGGACCAGCATCGCCAACGCTTGTCCCGTCGCCGCCCCGGATGCCACGCAGCCGTGGAGCAGGGCGGTCGCGGACTCCCGGGCTTGATCCATCCGGCCCTCGTACAGCAAGGAGACGGCGCGGGTGGACAGGACCGCGATGCTGTCCTCCTGGAGCACGGACGGCGCGGACGGCGCCGGTGCGGCCGAGGGCCGGGGAGGCTCCGGCGGGAGGTGGGCCGCAGGGCCGGGCACGCTCGGCTGCGGGAGCCGGTCGGCGGGCGCGGACGCGGCGTGCAACAGCACCTGGCGTACGCCCAGTGCGGTGCTTTCCACGATCGTCCTGCGGACCAGTTCGTACCGGAAGTTGAGCCGGTCGTTGCTGCGGCAGTCGAGCACGCCCATGTCGATGGCCCGCTGGACGCGTGCGGCCAGGCTGACGGGAGGAACGTCGACGAGGATCGCGGCCAGGTCGCCGACACTGAACTCCGGGCCCAGCACGGTCGCCGTCCTCAGCATGTCCTGGACCTGTTCGCCGAGGTCCTTCAGCAGGCAGTTCACCGTGGAGCGCACCCGCTCCGGCACCGCGGCGGAGGTCGCGACGGCCGTCCGGTCCACTACCCGCACCTGGCCGTCCTCGCGCAGGCCCCTGGCCAGTGCCGCCGTCAGCAGCGGGTGGCCGCCTGCCTCGTCGGCCAGTTCCAGCAGACCGGGGTCGGGCGGGGCCCCCAGGATGTCGGTGAGGAGTTCCCCTACCGCGTCCGGGGAGAGCAGGCCGAGGTCGAGCCGGGTGCACCCCCACTCCTCGAGCGCCCTGACGAACCGGTGCACGTCCAGGCCGTACGCATCGTCACGCAGGCTGAGCAACCACACCTGCGGCTGGTGCCTCAACTGCTCGAGCCGGGCCGTCATCCGGGAGAGCAGGGCCTGATCCCCATACACGTGTAAGTCGTCGAGAACGGCCAGCACCGGGCGGTCCGCGATCGGTGGCGGGAAGGTCTCGGTCTCGGCTCGGACGGCGGTGAATTCGCGCTTCTCGGCGATATGGCAGATCTCTTGCACAAGGCGCGTTTTCCCGCAGCCTTCGTCTCCGGAGACCAATATCACGCCACCGTGGCCGGATTCGGCTTCGGCCAATGCCTGGAGGGCGAGTTCTATTTCTTTGGAACGACCGCGTAGGGGACTGTTTGACACACGTGACCTCACGTGAATTCGTGTTCAGTGTTGATCAGGCATTGAACGACAGCGTGTCCCGCACCTGGCGCATTGATGGATCTTGTGGGGAGTGACGATCCGTCAGAAAAGGCGTGGAGGGTGGGGAGTTGGGGGGCGGCTAGTGGAACGCTTGAACATTAACACGCCTTCTTGACCCGTTCTTGATGCGTTCTTTGTGACCGGAGGATGACTGACGTGTGGATAGATGCAGCCACAGGCAATGGCGCATCTCGAGTGCGCTACCCACTTGAGTAGTTGCCTGTCGACTCACTCCCCGTAAACCTACCTGCTCAGGTGGTGACAGTCGTCGGCTTCGGCGGTGATGGTTGGGCGGGAGTACAGGACTCCGAGGCGGCGTGCCGTTAGGGATTGAATCTCCGAGAGAGGGGTGGCGTTGTGCGACGGGATGCCGGGCTGAGCATTCCTGAGTGGTGTCACGAATCACAGCCGAACATTCTCCGGCGGTGAGCAAGTCCACGCCCATTCCGAAGGGTGGCCGAGTGCCTCTGGCCGCCGTCCCGCGTCGCTTCCAGGCCATCCGAACCGGCCGACGCCCGCCGACGGCGCTCTCTTCGACGCGGGGGCGGAGACGACTTGCTGAGGCTGCCGGCCACGCTCGATGACGCGGCGGCGGACGGCCGGACGGTAGCGGAATGACGATGACGACAGGTGCGGACGGGGCGCAACAGCCCGGCATGGCAGGTGCGGCTGCGCGGCACGCGGCAGGCAGGAGTTCGGAGATGGACGACAAGCGCAAGGCACTGCTGCGGCTGCTGCGGGGTGCGCAGGCGAAGCCGGAGACCGTGGAGGGCATCGCCGTCATCGGCCTGGCCGGCCGATACCCACGGGCCGGGAGCCCCGAGGAGCTGTGGACGCGGATCCACGGCGGGGAGAACTGCATCCAGGAGTTCCCGCCCGCGTGCGGGCCGCGGGCGCGGGCTTCCGGCGACGGCCTGCCGGACGGCCGCCGCTGGTGGGCCGGGCTGATCGACGATCCCGACGCCTTCGACCCGTTGTTCTTCGGCATCGCGCCTGTCGAGGCCGAGAACATGGACCCGCAGGAACGGATCTTCCTGGAGACCGTGTGGGCGACCCTGGAGGACGCCGGCTACCCGCCGCGCCGCCTCGCCCGGGAGAACAATCCGGTGGGAGTGTTCGCCGGGGTGATGAACAGCGACTACGAATGGATGGGCGGTCAGGCCGCGGCCCTCGGAGTGGCCAACGCGGCCCGCTCGAACCACTGGTCCATCGCCAACCGGGTCTCGTACGTGCTGGACTTCCGCGGCCCCAGCCTCACCGTCAACACGGCGTGCTCGGCCTCCCTCACCGCCGTGCACCTGGCCTGCGAGAGCCTGCGGACCGGGGGCTGCTCGGTGGCGGTCGCCGGAGGCGTGAACCTGATCCTCCACGAGTCGCACCTGCGCACCCTGTCCGACAACGGCATGACGTCGCCCGGGGACCGCTGCCGCGCCTTCGGCAAGGGCGCCGACGGGTTCGTGGACGGAGAGGGCGTCGGCGCCGTGCTGCTGAAGCCGCTGCGGCGGGCGATCGCCGACGGCGACCGGATATACGGCGTCATCCGGGCGTCCGCCATGAACTCCGGCGGCAAGACCGGCGGTTACACGGTCCCCAGCCCTCAGGCGCAGGCCGAGGTGATCAGGGCGAGCCTGCGCGGGGCCGGCATCGACCCGCGCACCATCGGCTGCGTCGAGGCCCACGGCACCGGCACGCCGCTGGGCGACCCGATCGAGATCTCCGGCCTGCGCGAGGCGTTCCGCGAGCGGATCGACGACGAACTGGCCCAGGGAGTGGAGCGCTGCGCGGTCGGCTCGCTGAAGTCCAACATCGGTCACCTGGAGTCCGCCGCCGGTATAGCGGGCCTCACCAAGATGCTGATGCAGCTCCGGTACGGGACCGTCGCGCCCTCCCTGCACTCCGCCGAGCCGAACCCGGACATCGACCTCACCGGCACCCCCTTCTTCATCCCGCAGGAGCCGGTGCCCTGGCCGCGGCCGACCGTGGTCCACGCCGACGGGCAGCGCGTGGAACTGCCGCGCCGGGGCGCGATCAGCTCGTTCGGGGGCGGCGGGGCCAACGCCCACCTGATCGTGGAGGAGTACCGGGCGGACGCCGCGGCGGCACGGCCGACGGCCCCGGCGGCGGCCGGTCCGCAGCTGGTGGTGCTGTCGGCGCGCGACGAGGAACGGCTGCGTGAGTCCGCCGGACGGCTCGCCGCTTTCCTGGAGCGCCCCGCCAGGGGTACGCACTCCCCGCGCCGCGACGCGGAGCGGATCGGCCGAGTCGAGGCCGCGTGCCTGCGGCTGGCCGCCGAGGTGCTCGAGGTCCGTGCCGACGACCTCGACCCGGCCACGCCGCTGGGCGAATACGGCTGCGGCGCGGCGGAACTGGCCCTCCTGGCGAAGAAACTCGACGCGGAGTTCGGCGCGCGACCCGGCGGGGTCTCGCTCACCGGAAGCACGACCGTTCGAGAGGTCGCCCCGCTCCTTGCGGACAGGGCGGCGGACGAGGCGCGGGCGGGGGAAAGGACAGGGGAGGGGCCGGAACGGATCTCCCTCGCCGACCTCGCCCACACCCTCCAGAGCGGGCGGGAGGAAATGGAGGCGAGGCTGGCTTTCCCCGCCGCCGATCTGGACGAGGCCCGTGATCTGCTGCGCGCGTTCGCCTCCGGCGCTCCGGCCGCGGCGGTGGCCACCGGCGCGGCCCCGGTGCACCGGGGCTCCGAGCAGGACAAGGACCGACTGGCACGGGCCCTGCGCGAGGCCGACCTGCGCACGGTGGCCGAGTGCTGGACCCGGGGCGCCGAGGTGGACTGGGCCCGGCTGCGCCCCGAAGGCGCCGTACGCCGCGTGGGTCTGCCCACGTATCCCTTCGCCCGCAAGTCGTACTGGCTGCCGCCGCTGCCCGGGCCCACCGCGCCCTCCGCTGGGCAGGTGGTGCCGGATTCGTCTGGGGTGGGGTCGGTGCCTGCTGCGTCTTTCGCTGGGCAGGTGGTGCCGGATTCGTCTGGGGTGGGGTCGGTGTCCGCCGCGTCTTTCGCTGGGCAGGCGGCCCCGCATCCGTCTGCCGTGGGCCCGGCGCCCGCCGCGTCCTCCGCCGCGCACTCGTCTGTCGCGGGCCGCCCGGACCAGGCCGGGCACGGCCTCGCCCGGCGGGAGCCCCTCGTTCCGCCTGTCGCCGGCCTGCCCGATGCCGGGGCGCATCCCGTCGGGGCCGCGGCCGTGGAACCGTCCGCCATGGTCTGTTACCGCCCGGCCTGGGTGCCCGAGCAGCGGCCGGTGTCGGCTTCCGGCGCGGGCGGCGCGGGCGGCGCGGGGGCCGAGCGGGTGCTGATCCTTAGCTCGCGCGACGCCGCCCCGCTGGCCGAGGGCATCGCCCGGCACCACCGCGACGACGACACGCGGCTGATCGATCTCGACCAGGACGACCTGGCCCGGGCGCTGGCCGAGGCCGGTGTGGTGGACCGCGTCTACCACCTCGGCGGCATCCGTCCGTACGGGCCGGGCGCGGCCGGTGAGCCCGGTGAACTGGAGGACAGCGGCAGGCGCGGAGTGCTGGCCCTGTTCCGGGTGGCCAGGCATCTGACCGACGCCGGCGACGGGCGCCGGGTCCACCTGAAGATCGTGACGAGCGACGCCGCGGCGGCCTTCGGTGATCCCGTCGCCAACCCCTTCGCCGCCGGGCTGCACGGCCTGGCTCGGGTCCTGCCCAAGGAACGCCCGGAGATCAGGGCGGTATGTCTCGACTTCTCCCAGCGGGAGACGGCCGAGGGAGCGGCCGCGGGGGAAGGCCTGCTGGAGGCCGTACTGGACGAGCCCTGCGACTCCACCGGCCGTACCGTGCTGTTGCGGCACGGGGTGCGCTACGCGCCGGCACTCCAGCCGGTCGCTCTGCCCCAGCCGCAGCGGCCGCCGTACCGGGAACACGGCGTGTACGTGATCGTCGGCGGCACCGGAGGCATCGGCCGGGAGCTGACTCTGCATCTCGCCGAGCGGTACCGGGCGAAGGTGGTGTGGATCAGCCGCGGCCCGCTCGGTGACGAGCAGCGTGCCTGCGCCGACCGGGCCCGCGGCCTCGGCGGCGAGGTGCTTCACCTGCGTGCCGACTGCCGCGACGCCGCGGACCTGCGGCGGGCAGCCGCGGAGGTGAAAGCACGCTTCGGCTCGATCCACGGAGTCGTCCACGCGGCCATGACCTTCGAGCCGGGGCCGCTGGCCGCGCTCGACGAGCGGGCCTTCCGCGCCGCGCTCTCGGTGAAGGCCGACGGCAGCGTGGCCATCGACCAGGTCTTCGGCGCCGAGCCGCTCGACTTCCTGGTGTTCTTCTCCTCCGTGGGCGCCCTCGCCGGGACCGCGGGCAACGGCACGTACAGCTGCGCCGGCGCCCTCCAGGACGCCTACGCGCTGCACCTCGGTCACCGGCGCCCCTACCCGGTCCGCGTCATCGACTGGGGATACTGGGGCCCGGTCGGCTCCGGTGCCCGGCCCGGCCTGCGGGAGATCTTCCGGGACCTCGGCGTCGGCGAACTCTCCGTCGCCGACGGGCTGTCCGCCATCAGCCGGGTCCTGGGCAACCGGCTACCGCAAGTGCTGCCGATCAGCGCGAGCGGCGTCGCCCTGGCAGCACTGGGCGCCGCCTCCGCGCCGCCCGCCGAGCTGGCTTCCGCCGACGGCGCGCCCACTCTGCGGACGGCCTCCTCCCAGCTGCTGCGGCCGCGCACCGGGGACGCCCCGGGCGTCGACAGCGTGATCTCCGGGTATCAGGCGCTCACCGAGGTCTGCCGTCCCGCGGTGCTCGGCGTGTTCCAGCGGATGGGCGCTCTGGTGAACCCGGGCGACAGCCACGACCGGCGGGAGCTGCCGGAGCGGCTCGGCATCCTGCCCAAGTACCGGCGGCTCTACGAGGCGTTGCTGAACATCCTGCGGGACGCCGGGTACGTGGAGTTCGACGGCGGCCGGGTGCGTCTGCTGACCGACGACAATGCGGCGCGGCCGTACGGGCTTGGCGCGCTGGAGCCGGAGTTCGACCGGATCGCCGCGGACCACCCCGACCTGGCGTCCACGGTGACCCTGACCCGGCTCTTCCTCCAGTCCTACCCGCAGATCCTGCGCGGGGAGATACGGGCCACCGAGATCATGTTCCCCGGCTCCTCGATGGCGTTGGTGGAGGACTTCTACAAGGCCAACCCGCTCACCGACTCCTTCAACCAGCTGGTCCGCGACGCGGCGGGCGCCTACCTGGAGCACCGCATCGGGCAGTTGGCCCCCGGCGAGCGGCTGCGCGTGGTCGAGTTCGGGGCCGGCACCGGGGCCACCACGGAGACGGTGCTGCCGGTGCTGGCACGGTACGCCGACCGGGTCTCCTACTGGTTCACCGACATCTCGCCGATCTTCCTCGAGCACGCCGAGGCCCGCTTCCGCGCCGAGTACGGCACCCCCGACTTCCTCGACTTCCGCGTCCTGGACCTGGAACGCGGGCTCAAGGAGCAGGGCTTCGCCCCGGGCACGTACGACATGGTCCTCGCCACCAACGTCGTGCACGCCACCCGCGACCTGCGCGCCACCCTCGGCAAGGCCAAGGAGTTGCTGCGGCCGAACGGCTGGCTGGTGCTCAACGAGCTCACCGAGGTACTGGACTCGACCACGGTCGTGGGCGGGCTGCTGGACGGCTGGTGGCTCTTCGACGACGAGGAACTGCGTCTGCCGGACTCCCCGCTGGCCGCCCCGGCGACCTGGCGGCTGCTGCTGCGGGAACAGGGCTTCGGTGACGTGGTGGTGACCGGAGGCAACGGCCCGGACGGCCGCCCGCGCGGCCAGCACGTGATCGTCTCGGAGAGCGACGGGCTGCGGCCCGTGGCGCCCGGCAGTACCGGGCATCCCTCCGCTGTGCCGCAGGCAGCTGCCGTGGACACCGCTGCGGCTCCGGCCGGTCAGGCGGCCCCGGTGGGTCCCGCACCCTCCGAGGAACTGCGGCACCGGCTCGGGACCATCGTGGCGCGGTGCCTGAAGCTCGACGAGGACGTGGACCCGGACCGGCCGCTCGCGTCCTACGGATTCGACTCGCTCACCGGTATGAAGATCGTCTCGGGGATCGCCGACGAGCTCGGCGTGACGGTACCCCTCGGCGACTTCTACGATCACCCGACGCTGCGCGAGCTCGCGCAGCACTACGCGGACAGCGGCACGTTCGGCCCGCCCGCCTCCCAGCCGGAGGCCCACGCGCCCGCCTCCCAGCCTGAGGTCATCGCGCCCGCCGCCCCCTCGCACCTCCCGGCACCCGTCGTGCACACTCCGGTGCCCGCCCGGGACGAGCCGCCGACCGACCACCCGCTGTCGGAGGGCCAGCGCGCGCTGTGGGTCATCGAACGCATGACTCCGGGCACGTACGCCTACAACCTGCCGCTCGCCCTCAGGCTCGACCCGGCAGTGGACATCGGCGCGCTTCGGCGGGCTCTGCAGAGCATCGTCGACCGGCAGGACAGCCTGCGCTCCACGATCCGCACCACCGACGACGGCCCGGTGCGCACCGTGGCCGCCTGGCAGGAGCTGCACTTCCAGCAGCGTTTCCTGGCCGTCTCGGACGAGGCGGCAGTTCGAGAGCGGATCAGGGAGGAGGCGCGGCGCCCCTTCGACCTGGAGCACGGCCCGCTGCTGAGGGTCACGCTGTTCACGCCGGCCGACGGCGGTCAGGTGCTGCTTCTCGCCTTCCACCACATCGTCTTCGACGGGGTCTCCATCGCCGCCTTCCTGCGCGAGCTGACCTCCGCCTACCAGGACGCCAGGGCCGGGCGCCCGCCCGCCGCGTCGCCGGCCACGGCCACCTTCGCCGACTTCACCGCCTGGCAGCGGGACATGCTCGCCGGGCCCGAGGGCGAGCGGCTGCGCGACTACTGGCTGCGGCGCCTGGAGGGCGGTGTGGAGCCGCCGGCACTGCCGTACGACCGGCCGCGCCCGGCGCTGCCCGGCCACCGCGGGGCCGCCGTCGAAGGCCGCCTCGACGCCGAACTGGTCCGCACGGCAAGGGAGTTCGCCGCCGAGCGGCGCACCTCGCTGTTCGCGGTGCTGCTGTCCGCGTTCTTCACCCTGCTGCACCGCTACACCCACCAGCGCGGCATCCGGATCGGGACACCGGCCGCCGGCCGCCCCGCCGCCCGGTTCGACGACACACTCGGCTACTTCATGAACATGGTCGTTCTTCAGGCCGACGTCGACCCGGACCAGGACTTCGGCGCGCTGGCCGGGCAGGTGCACCGCACCGTGCTGGAGGCGCTGGAGCACGCCCACCTCCCGCTGATCTCCCTCACCGAGGCGATGCGCCAGGCGGGCCGCACCGACACCGCGGACCTCTTCCGGGTGGCCTTCTACTTCCAGAACTGGGTGGAGAAGGGGGACCGGGACCCGGTGCGCGGAGTGTTCGACGGGGTGCACCAGGAGGGCGAGTTCGACCTGACCCTGGACGTCGTCGAAGGGCCGGCCGACTGCTCGTTCACCCTGAAGTACGACCCCGACCTCTTCGACGAGGACACCGTGCGCCGGCTCGGCGACCACCTCCTCGAACTGCTGCGGTCCGCGCTGGCCGAACCGGCCCGGCCCGTCGGCCTGCTGTCCCTGCTCACCGGCGAGGAGCGGCAGCGGCTCGAGGGGCTGTGGCAACGTGCCCGTCGCGACTACCCGCACGAGCGGACCCTGACCGAGCTGGTCGAGGAGCAGGCCGCCCGCCGCCCCGAGGCGATCGCCGTCACCAGCGGCGCCGAGTCGCTGAGCTACGGCGAGCTGATCGAGCGCGTGGACCGGCTCGCCGGGCACCTGCGGGCACGCGGCGTGCAGCCCGGCCGTGCCGTCGGTGTCCTCGTGGAGCGCTCCCAGCTGCCCGTCGCCCTGCTCGCCGTGCTCAAGGCGGGCGGCTGCTACGTGCCGCTGGATCCGACCTTCCCCGTGGACCGGCTCACCTACATGGCAGAGGACGCGGGGCTGCACCTCATCGTCACCACCGGCACGGCCGAGACCGCACTCGGCACCATCGCCGTCCCGAGGCTCCGGATGGACCGGCTCGCCGACGGGGCCACTGCTTATGACGTTGGTACCGCCGGTCGACCGGGTCCGCAGGACACCGCGTACGTCATCTACACCTCCGGTTCCACCGGCCGCCCGAAGGGCGTCGCGGTGCCCCACCGCGCACTGGTCAACTTCCTGTCCTCGATGCGGGAGGAACCGGGCTTCGGGCCCGAGGACACGCTGCTGGCGCTGACCACCGTCTGCTTCGACATCGCGGCCCTGGAGCTGTATCTGCCCCTGGTGGCGGGCGGCCGGGTGGAGATCGCACCCGCCGAGGTCGCCAAGGACGGTCTGAAGCTGCGCCGTCACCTTCAGGAGTGCGGCGCCACCGTCATGCAGGCCACGCCGAGCACGTGGAAGATGCTGCTCGCCGCCGGCTGGCAGGGCGATCCGGCGCTGACCGCGTTGTGCGGGGGAGAGGCCCTCGACCAGGACACCGCGGACGTGCTGGCGGCCCGCACCCGCGCGGCGTGGAACCTCTACGGGCCGACCGAGACCACCATCTGGTCCGCCGTCGCCCGGCTGCGCGCCGGTGAGCGGGTGAACCTGGGCCGGGCCGTCGCCAACACCCAGCTGCTGGTGCTCGACGAGCGCGGCCAGCTGGTGCCGCCCGGCGTGCCGGGAGAGCTGCACATCGGAGGCGACGGGCTGGCGACCGGCTATGTGGGGCGTCCGGAGCTGACCGCCGACCGGTTCGTGCCCAACCCGTTCGCCCCTTCCCTGTCGCCCTGTCTGTACCGCACGGGGGATCTCGTACGGGCGCTGCCCGAAGGCACGTTGGAGTACCTGGGGCGCGCCGACGCCCAGGTGAAGGTGCGGGGTTACCGGGTCGAACCCGGTGAGGTCGAGGCCGCGATGCGCAGGCTCGCCGGGGTCGTCGAGGCCGTGGTGGTGCCCGCCGCCTCGGCCGGGGGCACCGGTGTGATGCTGCGCGGCTTCTACACCGTGCAGGAGGGGCCGCACGCCGGACCGGTCGATCCCGGGCCGCTGCGTGACTGGTTGCCGGAGTACATGGTTCCCGATGTCCTGGTGCCGCTGAAGGAGTTCCCGCGGACGCTGAACGGGAAGACCGACCGCAAGCGGCTCGGTTCGGCGCCGCTGGACGAGCTGCGGACCGAGTTCGGCGACGCGCAGGCGGACCGGTCCGGGGCGCCGGCGGACTGGTCCGGATCCCGGCCGCAGGCCGTCGCGGCCGTCGCGGATGCCGCGATCGAGGAGGACACCGCGGACCGGCTCGAGGACGAGCTGGCCCGGCTCGTGGCCGAGGTCGCCGAGGTGGCTCAGGACCGGGTCCCCCGGCACCGGCCACTCGGCGAACTGGGCCTGAACTCAGTCGGCTTCACCGCCCTGAGTACCCGGATCGGCAAGGTTCTCGGCATCGAGGTCTTCCCGACCGCCTTCTACCAGCACCCCACCGTGACCGCCATGGCGGAGCACCTGCTGCACGCCCACCCGGCGCTGCGGGGCCGCTACGGCGGACGCAACGCCCGGACCGCGCCCGGTCTGTCCGCCGCCCCGGTGACCGGCCCGGTCACGTCCGCCGCTGTCACGCCCCCCTCCGCCGAGTCCGCCGACATCGCCCGGTCCGCGGCCGGGTCCGGCGCGGCCGAGCACCCGGCCGCCGACCGCGGGGTGGCCGTCATCGGTATGGCAGGCCGGCTCCCGCGGTCGCCGGACCTGGAGGCCTTCTGGCGGCACCTGGCCGACGGGCACGATCTGATCGAGGAGATCCCGGCCGACCGCTGGGACTGGCGGGAAGCGGCCGGTGATCCGCGCGAGGGCGAGCACTCCCGTTCCCGCTGGGGCGGTTTCGTGCCGGACGTGGACCGCTTCGACGCCGCGTTCTTCGGGATCTCCCCGCGCGAGGCGCAGCTGATGGACCCGCAGCAACGACTGGTACTGGAAGTGGTCTGGACGGCGCTGGAGGACGCCGGTCTGCGGCCGTCCGAACTCGCCGGCCGCCGGGTCGGGGTCTTCCTCGGCGTCACCAACTCCGATTACCTGGAGGTGCAGCGCGCCGCGGGGCTCGGCACCGACGCCCACACCATCACCGGCGCCGCGCTCTCCGTGATCCCCAACCGGGTGTCCTACCTCCTCGATCTGCGCGGGCCCAGCGTCGCCGTGGACACCGCCTGCTCCAGTTCCCTGACCGCGATCGACCAGGCGGTGTCGGCGCTCCGCGACGGCTCGTGCGACCTGGCGATCGCGGGCGGGGTGAGCCTCATCCTCGACCCGTCGCTGTACGTCGCCCTCAGCAAGAGCGAGATGCTCAGCGAGGACGGCCGGTGCAAGGCGTTCGACAGCCGCGCCAACGGATACGTACGCGGCGAGGGCGTCGGCGCGGTGGTCCTGAAAGACCTCGCGGCGGCCGGGCGCGACGGCGACCCGGTGCACGCGGTGATCCGGGGCTCCGCGGTGAATCACGGCGGCCGTACCAACTCGCTGACCGCCCCCAGCCCCGACGCGCAGGCCGACGTCATCGTCCGGGCGCACCGCCTCGCGGGCACCGACCCGGTCACCGTCGGCTATGTAGAGGCGCACGGCACGGGCACGGCGCTGGGCGACCCGATCGAGGTCACCGGACTGCGGACCGCCTTCACCCGGCTGTACGAGGAGTCCGGCAGGCCGCTGCCGGACGGCCCGACCTGCGGTCTCGGCTCGGTGAAGAGCAACGTGGGCCACCTGGAGGCCGCGGCGGGCATGGCAGGCCTGTTCAAGGTGGTGCTCGCCATGCGGCACCGCACCATCCCGGCCAGCCTCCACGTCGTCGAGCGGAACCGCTACCTCGACCTGGACGGCGGCCCCTTCCACATCGTCACCGAGGCCGTCCCGTGGCAGCACAGCCGTGACGGCCGGGGACGGACGCTGCCCCGGCGGGCCGGCCTCAGCTCCTTCGGGTTCGGAGGTGCCGGAGCGCATCTGGTGCTGGAGGAGGCGCCCGCCACGGACGTCGTACGGTCGGCCGCCGAGGGCGGACAGCGGCCCGAGCGGCCGGTGTTGCTGGTGCTGTCGGCGCGCAGCCGGGCGGCCCTGACCGCCTACGCGGAGCGTCTGGCGGCCCTGCTGCGGCGGCAGGGCGGCGAGGCGGAGGCAGCGGACCATGCGGGCCCGGCGGACGTCGCCGGTCCTGCCGGCCTGGCGGACGTTGCTGGTCCTGCCGGCCTGGCGGACGTCGCCGGTCCTGCCGGCCTGGCGGACGTCGCCTACACCCTCCAGGTGGCCCGCGACCCGATGCCGGAACGGCTGGCGATCGTCGCCGAGGACCGTCGGCAGGCGCTCGGCCTGCTGGACGCGTTCATCGCGGATGGCACGGACCAGGCGCCCGGTGTCTTCCACGGCCGGGCCGGCGCCGTCCGGCGCGGCGCACGGCCCCGCGGTGTGGCCTGGCAGCGGTACGTGGCCGCCTTGCTGGCCGAGCACGACCTCGACACCTTGGCGGACCTGTGGGTCGCGGGGGAGGAGATCGACTGGCGTGCGCTGCACCAGGACGCTGCCCGGCCACCGCGTCGGGTGCGGGTGCCCACCTACCCGTTCGAGCGCACCCGGCACTGGGTCACCGGCGACACCTCGGCCGACGCCGCCCCGGCAGGCGGTGCCGGACGGCACCCGCTGCTGGACGACGCCATACCCGCCGCCGGGGCAGAGGAGTTCGCCAAGCGGCTCACCGGCCAGGAGTTCTATCTGCGTGACCATGTGGCCGGCGGGACGCCGATCCTGCCCGGTGTGGTCCTGCTGGAGATGGCGCGTGCGGCGGACGAACTGTCGCGGAGCGACGGCACGCCGGTGAATTGGGTCGAGGAGGTGTCCTGGGCCTCCCCGGTCCAGGTCGGCGCCGAATCCCCCGTCAGCTTGCGGATCCGGCTCAGCCGGGATCCGGCGCGGCCCGAACGCACCGGCTTCGAGATTCTCACCGACGGCGGCGTACGGCCGCACGCGAGCGGCGCACTGGTCGCGCGTACGGCAGACCGGACCGAGCCGGCAAGGAAGTTGGACCTGGCCGCCGTCCGGGAACGCTGCCCGCAGCACATGACGGGTGAGGACTACTACCGCCGCGTCGAGGAGACCGGCTTCAGCTACGGGCCGTCCTTCCAGGCCGTGGAGCGGCTGGCGACGGGCACCGGGGAGGCACTGGCCCGGCTGGTGATACCGCCGCACCTGCGCGAAGGGGCCGGTGCATACCGCTTCCACCCCGCACTGATGGACGCCGCGCTCCAGACGGCCGGCAGTATCCCCTCCGGCGAGAGCGACTCGAACCGGCCCGCCTACCTGCCCTACTTCGTGGGTGCGGTGGAGTTGACCGCCGGCCGCCTTCCCGACGCCTGTCACGCCTACGCCCGGCGGACGGACGACGGCTCCTCGGCCGGCCTGCGGGTCTTCGACATCCTGCTGGCGGACGAGGACGGCACGGTGCTGGCCCGCATCGAGCGGTTCACCCTCCGCGCGCTGCCCGGGCCGACGACGCCCTCCGGCGCCGAGCCGCTGCTCTGCTTCGAACCGTACTGGCGGGACAGCCCGGCCGTCTCGGTCCACAGCACGCCGCCGCCCACCACCCTGGTGCTGCTCGACGGCACGGGCGACGGCACCGGCCGCGAACTCGGCGACGCCCTGGCCGGACGCACCGGCGCCCGGATCGTCCCCGTGGACCTGGCCGCCGAGTTCCGCCCGGAACGGCTCGTGACCGACCTGGTGGGGCATGGTGACGGCCCGATCGGCATCGTCCACCTGGCCACCCGGGGCCTGAACCCCCGGCAGACGCTCGACAGCGGGTTCCACACGGCGCTCGCCTTCTGCCGCGCCTGGATAAGCCGGCGCGGCGGCCAGGCCCGCTACCTCTACCTCCACCCCGACGGCTCCGACGGCTCCGACGGCCCCGACGGCCCCGACGGCCCCGAGGGCTTTGAAGGCTCCGAGGGGCAGGCCGCCGAGCCCGCGCACGCGGCGGTCAGCGGCCTGGCCCGCTCGGTACGCGCCGAGTACCCGGGCCTGCGGATGACCGCCGTCGCCCACGCGCCCCGGGCCGACCTGCCCGCGCTCGTGTCGGCCGAACTGAGCACCGCCGAGGCTCCGACGGAGGTCCGGACAGACGGGGAGCGGCGGCTGGTCGGCGCCTGGCGGACCGCCGCCCTGCCCGAGGCGGCGTTCCCCTCGCCGTTCGCGGCGGCCGGCGCGCACCTGGTGACCGGCGGCACCGGCGGCATCGGGCTGTACCTCGCCGAGCGACTCGCGGCGCGCGGCGCGGGGGCCGCCGGAGAGGTCGGCATCGTGCTCACCTCCAGGTCGGAGCCGTCGCCCGCGGCCCGGGCCCGGATCGCCCGGCTGACGGAGGGCGGCGCGCGCATCATGCACGTACGCGCCGACATGACCCGGCGGGAGGACGTGGCGGCGCTGGTACGCACCGCACGTGAACGGTTCGGACGGATCGCGGGCGTGCTGCACGCCGCCGGCGCGCTGCGGGACGGCTTCGTCCTGCGGAAGACCCGCGCCGAGGCCGAGGCCGTGCTCGTTCCCAAGGTGCTGGGCGCGCTGTGGCTGGACGAGGAGACCCGTGACGAGCCGCTGGAGTACTTCGCGGCCTTCTCCTCGACGGCGGCGGCCCTGGGCAGCGTCGGGCAGTCCGACTACGCCTTCGCCAACGCCTTCCTGGACCGTTTCGCGCTGCGGCGCGAGCAGCGCCGCCGGTCCGGGACCCGTTTCGGGCACAGCCTCTCCGTGAACTGGCCGCTGTGGCGGGACGGCGGGATGACCATGGACGCCGCCGCCCAGCAGGCCATGCGGCGCGAACTCGGTTTCAGCCCGCTGCCCGCGGACCTCGCACTGGACGGGCTGGAGCGGGCGCTCGCCGGCCGCGCGCCCCGGCTGCTGCTCGCCACGGGCGACGCCGCCGTGATCGAGCGGGCCCTGGCCGCCGAGCACATCACGCCGCGCGGTGACACGGGCGTGCCCGTCCGGGCCTCGACGGAGGGGCCCGGCCTGCGCGCGGGAACCGAGCGGTTCCTGCGCGAACTCCTCGCCGAGGAGCTGAAGATGCCGGTCGAGGACATCGACGCGGACGAGCAGTTCGACCGTTACGGCATGGACTCGTTGCTGGTGCTGAGCGTGACCCGGAGGCTGGAGGGGCACTTCGGAGCGCTGTCGAAGACGCTGTTCTTCGAGTACTTCACGGTGGCCGAACTCGCCGGCTATTTCCTGGCCGAACATGCCGAAGACGCCGGGCGGCTGCCGCAGGTGCTGGGCGCCACGGAACAGGCCCCGTCGGCCGATGACGCGCCGAAAGACCCCGTGACCGGGCCGTCCGCCCCGTACGCCGCCGCGCCCGCTCCCATGGACGAGTCCGACCCGGCCGCCGTGCCCGCCAGGACCGTGCCCGCCGCTGTCTCCCGTTCCGCCGTCACCGTCGCCGTGCCCGGCACGCCGGACCCGGCACCGGCCGGCCAGGACGACGACATCGTGATCATCGGTGTGAGCGGTCGCTACCCACAGGCCGACGACCTGCGGGAGTTCTGGCGCAATCTGCGTGAGGGCCGGGACTGCGTCGAGGAGATCCCCAAGGACCGCTGGGATCACTCGCGCTACTTCGACCCCGACCCGGACGTCCCCGGCAGGTCGTACTCCAAGTGGGGCGGTTTCCTGCGGGACGTGGACCGGTTCGACCCGATGTTCTTCCGTATGTCGCAGCTGGAGGCCGAGCACATCGACCCGCAGGAGCGGATCTTCCTGGAGACGGTCTGGCACCTGATGGAGAACGCCGGTGTCACCCGTGCGGGCATGGCGGGCAGCCGTACCGGTGTGTTCGTCGGCATGATGTACGGCCACTACCAGCTCTACGGCGTCGAGGAGACGCTGCGCGGTGAGCGGGCTGCGACCTCCTCCTCGTACGCCTCCGTCGCCAACCGGGTGTCGTACTTCTTCGACTTCGACGGGCCGAGCGTCGGCCTGGACACCATGTGCTCGTCCTCTCTGTTCGCCATCCACCTGGCCTGCCAGGCCATCCGGGGCGGCGACTGCGATACGGCCGTGGCCGGCGGGGTGAACATCTCCAGCCATCCGCTGAAGTACCTCCAGCTCAGCAGGGGCGGGTTCCTGTCCACCGACGGGAGCTGCCGCAGCTTCGGAGAGGGCGGGGACGGCTATGTGCCCGCCGAGGGATCCGGCGCGGTGCTGCTGAAGCGCCGCGCCGCCGCGGAGGCGGACGGCGACCGCATTC
Source organism: Streptomyces sp. NPDC050619 (assembly GCF_040654815.1). NCBI lineage: Bacteria > Bacillati > Actinomycetota > Actinomycetes > Kitasatosporales > Streptomycetaceae > Streptomyces > Streptomyces sp. NPDC050619. Next base: position 53,237 of record NZ_JBFAIR010000012.1, read on the forward strand.
TCGCCGTCGTCAAGGGATCCGCCGTCAACCACGGCGGCGCGGGCAAGGGCTTCAGCGTGCCGAACGCCAAGGCCCAGGGCACCCTGGTCGCCGACGCCCTGGCCCGTGCGGGCTGGACACCGGGCGACCTGGACTACATCGAGGCGCACGGCACCGGCACCGCACTCGGCGACCCGGTGGAGGTCACCGGCCTGCTGCGGGCCTTCCGCGGCCACGATCTGGGCAGCCGGAAGATCCCGATCGGGTCGGTGAAGTCGAACATCGGGCACGCCGAGTCGGCGGCCGGCATGGCGGCCGTCACCAAGGTGCTGCTTCAGTTCCGGCACGGACTGCTGGTCCCGTCGCTGCACGCCGAGCAGCTCAACCCGAACATCGACTTCGACGCGGCGCCCCTGCGCGTACAGCGCGAGCTCGCCGAGTGGTCCCCGCGCACCGACGCGGCAGGCCGGCCGCTGCCGCGCACCGCGGCGGTCAGTGCGTTCGGCGCGGGCGGCTCCAACGCCCATGTCCTGCTGGAGGAGTACGTGCCGCCCCGATCCCACCCGACGCCCGAGGCCCGCGCGCCGTTCGTGTTCACCCTCTCGGCCAGGGACCGCTCACGGCTCGACGCCTACGCCGAACGCATGGCGGACTTCCTGCGGACCGACGGCGCGGACACCGATCCGGCGGCGCTGGCCCACACCCTCCAGACCGGGCGGGAGCCGATGACCCACCGGCTGGCCGTGGTCTTCGGCGACCTCGCCGAGCTGCAGGCCCGGCTCGACGCATACCTGGCCGGCCGGGACGGCACGCCGGGCGTGTGGACCGGGACCGTACGGCGCGGTGCGCGGCCTGCGGCGGACGGGACGGCGGACCCCGCGGCGGACCGGGCGGCCACCCCGGAGACGCTGGCCGCCGCCTGGGTCACCGGGGCAGCCGTGGACTGGCGGAGGCTGTACGACGGGCCGCCGCCGGCGCGGGCCGAGCTGCCGGGCTACCCGTTCGCGCGCGACAGGTGCTGGTTCCAGGCGCCCGAGGAACGTGCCACGGACCCCCTTGCCGCACCTGAGGACGCTGCCCCTCACGCCGTCCAGGACCAGGCCCCTCCGGTTCCTGCTCGGCCCGAGCCCTCGGGCGGGGAGGCCGACGTGACCCGGGAGACGACCGTGTACGAGGAGATCACCCTCTCCGCCGACACCCCGGTCATCGCCGGTCACCAGGTCGCAGGTCGGTTGATGCTGCCCGCCGTGGCCTACATCGACCTCGTCCACCAGGTGTTCCGCAGGCAGGGACTGCCGTACGACGAGCTGGAGTTGCGGGATCTGACGGTGTTGCGCCCGCTGGTGGTCACGCCTGAGGCGCCCGTCCGGATCGCGCTGGACGGCCGGCCCGTCGGCCGGGACCGGTGGGCGGTGCGGATCGTGGACCGCGCCGAGCCGGACGGGTCGCCCTGTGCCACGGCCGAGATGGTGCTGACCGGCCCGGTCCGGTTCGCCGGTCCGCAGCGCCCCGCCACCCCCACGCCGTCCGCCGTACCAGAGGACCTGGACGCGGTGTACGACCGCGACGGCCGCCTCGGGCAGGTCTACACCGGAGCGGCACGGGCCGCCGGCCGGGTGTGGCAGGACACCGAGGAACTGATCGCCGAACTCACCCCGCCGCACGGCGCCGGGACCAGCGGCCACCTGTTCCATCCCGGGCTGCTGCTCGGCGGCGCGGTGGCGGCCGGTGCGCTGCTGCCCGGCGGCGGACGGGGCGAGGAAGACGATGGGGGCGACGGGGCCTTCTACCTGCCGATGTACGTGGAGTCCTTCCGGGCGGCGGCGCCACTGACCGGCCCGTGCACGGCCCGCGTCCGCCGGTCGTCGCTCAGCGTGCGGGACGAACTGGCCAGGCTGACGGTCGAGTTCCTGGACGGCGACGGGCGCGTTCTGGCCGAAGTGCGCGGCCTGTCGAGCAAGCTGATCCGCTCCGGCACGCTGACGGGCCGGCCCGGCCAGGCACAACGGACAGTCGACGGGTCGGGGTCGGGGCCGGGGTCGGACGGTGGGCCGCTGACGCCCACCCAGGACCGGCTGCGCCACCTGATGTCGGACGGACTGGGCCGCGCCCCTCAGGAACTGAACCCCGACATCGGCTACTACGAGTTGGGCATCGACTCGGTCAGTGTCCTGGAACTGGTCTCCAGTCTGGAGCGAGTCCTCGGCCGAAGCCTGCCGCCCACGCTCCTGTTCGAGTACACGACCATCCGCGACCTGGCCGGGTACCTGGACGAGCATCACCCCGGCGCCCTCGACGACACGGCCGCCCCGGTTCCGTCGGCCCGTGCCGGTGAGACGGCCGGCCGCGCCGTACAGGGCCGGACGGCCCCCGGTGCCGGCAGTGCGCCGCTCGCCGCAGCCGGCCTGCCGGAACCGGCACCGCTCGCCCCCGCGCCGCACGGCACTCGGCTGCTCACCAAGGGCTGGGAGCCGGCCGCCCCGGGCCTCGGCGGCCCGCTGCCGCGTCCGGTCGCCGTCCTGGCCACCGCGGACACCCGGGCGCTGGCCGACCGGCTCGCCCGTGAGCTGCCGGAAGCGCAGGTCCTGGAACCCGCCGACCTGTCAGGCGGCCCCACTCCCGGGCGATTTGGGGCGTGCGTCGACCTGACCGGGTGCGCGCCCGCCGACCCTGGCTCCCACCGTACGTACGACGATCCGGCGGACTGGCTGCCCTGGGTTCAGCAGTTCGTGGCCCAGGCCTCGGCAGCCGAGCCGGTGGTGCTGCTCGGCGTCACCCGGGGACTGGAAACCCCGCACCTCGACGGGCACGCGGTCAACCTCGCCGGCGCGGCCCGGGCGGGCCTGTACCGGATGCTGCAGAGCGAGTACGCCAAAGTGCGCTCGCGGCATGTGGACGTGGACCCGCTGGTCGACGACCTGACGGTGGTACGGCAGATAGCCGCCGAACTCGCGGACACCGGTGAGGACCCCGAGGTCCGCCACCGCGCCGGACAGCGCCACCGGGCGGTGCTGCGGGAGACCCCCGCGGGAGCCGGGCGTGACGGCGTGCTCCCCTTCCCCGAGGACGGGACGCTGTGGATCACCGGTGGCACCGGCGGCCTGGGGCTTGCCTTCGCCCGGCACGCGGTGCGGCACTGGGGGGTGCGCCGGCTCGTGCTCACCGGCCGGACGCGGCTGCCGGACCGGGCGGACTGGGAGGCCCGCGTCGGCGATGATCCGCTCGGTCGGCGGCTCGAGGCCCTGATCGGCCTGGAGCAGGCCGGCGCACGGGTGCGCGTGCTGTCGCTCCCACTCGACGGCTCCGCCTCCGACGACCTGACCCGTGCGGTGAGCGAGGCCGAGCGGGACCTGGGACCGGTCCGCGGCGTCATCCACTGCGCCGGGTTCGCCGATCGCGACAACCTCGCCTTCGTGGGCAAGCCGGCCGCCTCCGTCCGGGCCGTGGTGGATCCCAAGGTCGCCGGCCTCGATGCGCTGGTGAACTGCTTCGCGGGCCACTCGCTGAGGTTCTTCGTGCTCTGTTCCTCGGTCGCCGCCGCGGTGCCGAGCGCGGCCGTGGGCCAGAGCGACTACGCCATGGCGAACGCCTACGCCGACTACCTCGCCGCGGCCCGGCCGCACGGCCTGCCTCTGCTGAGCGTCCAGTGGCCGTCCTGGAGCGGTGTCGGCATGGGCGACGCGGAACCCGGCCCCGGCTATGTGCGCACCGGCCTCGGCAGCCTGTCCGAGTCCGAGGGGACTGCCCTGCTCGACCACCTGCTGACGCACGGTGCGGGGCCCGCGGTCCTGCCCGCGGTGATCCGCGACGCCGGCGCCTGGCGTCCAGAGTTGCTGATGCGGCGGCGTATTCGTGTCGACGTCCCGGAAGCCGCGCCCGCCCCGCGGTCCGAGCCGACCGGCCAGCGGCCCGTGGGGGAGATCGCCGAGACCGCCGCCAAGTGGCTGCTCGGCCTGATCGCCGAGCAGCTGCACTTCGACCCGGCAAGGCTCGCCGTCGACGTACCGATCGACGACTTCGGAGCCGACTCGATCATGATGGTCCAGCTACTGCGCGAGGTCGGTACCCGGCTGGGGATCGAACCGGACCCCTCCGCGTTCATCGAGCACTCCACGGTGGAGTCCTTCGTGGGCTGGCTGGCGGACACGTATCCGGCGGAGTTCGCCGCGGCTTTCGGTACCGGCGGCGCCGAGGAGTCCACGGCCACGGCGGAGTCGGTGAGCGGGTCGGGGCCCGTGTCCGCGCCGGACGTCGTCCCAGCGCCTGGCTCCGGGCCGGCGCCGGCCTCCGTGTCCGCGCCGGGGTCCGTGTCTGTGCCGGGACCTGTGTCCGGGCTGGGGCCCGTGGCGTCGGAGTTTGTGGCCGGGTCGGGGTCCGTGTCCGCGCCGGACCTCGTCCCAGCGCCTGACTCCGGGCCAGCGCCTGATCCCGTGTTCGCGCCGCAGTCCCTGCCTGCGCCGGGACCGGTGTCCGCGCTGGGGCCCGTGGCGTCGGAGTTCGTGGCGGGGGCGCGGTCCGTGGCCGGGTCGGCTTCCGTGTCCGCGCCGCAGTCCGTGTCCGCCCCGGACTCTGGGCCAGCGCCTGACGCTGGGCTAGCGCCGGACCCCGTGTCCGCGCCGGCCTCTGGTCCAGCGCCGGACGTCGTCCCAGCGCCTGACTCCGGGCCCGCGCCTGACTCCGTGTCCGCGCCGGCCCCCGTGTCCGCGCCGGACGCCGTGTCCGCGCCGGACTCTGGGCCAGCCCGGGACCCCGTGCCCGTGCCCGACCCCGTGCCCGACCCCGTGCCCGCGCCTGACTCCGTGCCCGCGCCCGACCCCGTGCCCACGCCGCAGTCCGTGCCCGCGCCGCAGTCCGTGGCCGGGTCGGAACCCGTGTCCGCCCGGTTGGCCGCGTCCGGCCACGTGTCCGCGTCCGCCCGGGTACCCGCGTCCGGCGCGGAGCCCGCCGACGTTCCGGTGTACGCCCCCCAGGGCGCCGCAGGACCGGACGACATCGCCGTGATCGGGATGTCCGGGCGATTCCCCGGTGCGCCGGACCTTGGCGCGTATTGGCGGCTGCTCGGTGAAGGGCGCTCCGCCATCGGCCCCGTCCCCGCGCACCGCTGGGGCCGCGGCGACGGCCTGGTCGCCGGGCTGATCGACCGGGACGGCTTCGACCCGGGCTTCTTCCTGCTGTCCGACGAGGACGCCGCGGCGATGGACCCACAGGCGCTGGTGCTGCTGGAGGAGACCTTGTTCGCCCTCGGCGACGCCGGGTACGGGCCGACCGACCTCAAGGGCCGCGACGTCGGCGTCTACATCGGCGCCCGCAGCCGTCATCTCCCCGACGACGCGACGCTGAGCCGGACCCGGAACCCGATCGTGGTCGTCGGCCAGAACTACCTCGCCGGCAATGTCTCCCGCTTCTTCGACCTGCGTGGTCCCAGTGTGGTCGTGGACACCGCGTGCTCCTCGGCGCTGGTCGCCATGCACTCCGCCGCCCAGGCGCTGCGCGACGGTGACGTGGAGGCCGCGGTGGTCGGCGGAGTGACCCTGCTCGCCGACGACGCGGGCCACCGGCTGTTCGACCAGCGCGGTCTGCTCAGCCCGGAGCCCGCGTTCCACGTCTTCGACCGGCGGGCCCGGGGCACCGTCCTGGCCGAGGGCGCCGGGGTCGTCGTGCTCAAGCCGCTGGCCCGCGCCCTCGCCGACGGCGACCGGGTCCAGGCGGTGCTCAAGGGCATCGCGGTCAACAACGACGGCCGCACCGCCGGTCCCGCCTCGCCCAACCCCGCCGCGCAGCGGGCGGTGATGGCCAAGGCCCTTGCGCGCAGCGGCAAGCGCGCCGACGAGGTGACCCACATCGAGGCCAACGCGGCCGGCTCCGCGGTGCACGACCTCACCGAACTCAAGGCGATCCAGACCGTCTACCGGGCCGCGTCCAAGGCCCCGTGCAGCCTCGGCTCCGTGAAGCCGAACATCGGCCACCCGCAGTGCGCGGAGGGCATCGCCGGATTCATCAAGGTCGTCCTGATGCTGCGCGACCGGCAGCTGGTGCCCTTCCTGTCCGGGCAGGAGCCGCTGGACCACTTCGACCTGTCGGCCACACCCTTCACCTTCGCCCGCGAGCTGACCCCCTGGCCCGACGCGCCGCTCGTCGCGGCGGTGAGCTCCTTCGCGGACGGCGGCACCAACACCCATGCCGTGGTGGAGGGTTGGACCGGCCCGGCCACCGGACGCCCGGCGCTTCAGCGCCCCGCCCTGGCCCGCCGCACGCTCGCCGCCCCGGCACCGGCCGCAGCCACGGCGACCGTCCCCGACGCCGTGGCGACCGCACCCGCGCGGCCCACCCCGGAGCCCACCCCGGAGCTCGTCCCGGTCGCCGTGATCGGCATGGCCGGCCGGTACCCGGGAGCCGACGACCTCGGCGCGTACTGGCAGAACCTCCGCCACGGCCGTGACGCGGTCACCGAGGTCCCCGCCGACCGCTGGCAGTGGCCGAACCCGTCCGGTGGGACGGACCGGCCGCTGTCCCGGTGGGGCGGCTTCGTCGCCGACGCCGACCGCTTCGACTCCGAGTTCTTCCGTGTGTCCCGGCCCGAAGCGGAGATCACCGACCCGCAGGAACGGCTCTTCCTGGAAACCTGCTGGGAGGCGATCGAGAACGCCGGCTACACCCCGGCCACGCTGGTCGCGCCCCGAGGGCCCGAACGGCGCCGCCCCGTCGGGGTCTTCGCCGGGGTCATGCACAAGGACTACTCCCTGATCGGCGCGAAGGCGGAACCGGTGGACGGCCGAGTGCTGCCGGTGAGCCTCAACCAGGGAATGATCGCCAACCGGGTCTCGTTCTTCTGCGACTTCCACGGCCCGAGCATGGCGGTGGACACGCTCTGCTCCTCCTCGCTGACCACCGTGCACCTCGCGGTGGAAAGCCTCGCCCGAGGGGAGAGCGAGGTGGCCGTCGCCGGCGGTGTGAACCTGTCGCTGCACCCCGCGAAGTACCAGACCTACGGCGCGGTGGACATGCACTCCGCCACCGGGCGCAGCCGGTCGTTCGGCGCCGGTGGCGACGGATGGGTCTCGGCAGAGGGCGTCGGCGCCGTGGTGCTCAAGCCGCTGCACCGGGCCGAGCAGGACGGCGACCACGTCTACGCCGTCATCCGGTCCACCGCCGTCAGCCACGTCGGTACCGGCAGTGGCGTCACCGTGCCGAGCCCGGTGGCCCAGGCAGCGGTCATCTCCGAGGCGCTGGAGAGGGCCGGAGTCGACGCGCGCACGATCGGCTGTGTCGAGGGACACGGAACGGGCACCCGACTCGGCGATCCGATCGAGGTCCAGGGCCTGGTGCGGGCCTTCCGCCGGCACACCGACGACAACGGCTTCTGCGCCCTGGGATCGGTGAAGTCCAACATCGGCCACGCGGAGTCGGCCGGCGGTGTGGCCGGCCTGACAAAGGCCGTGCTCCAGCTCCACCACCGCACCCTCGTGCCCTCCCTGCACTCCGAAACCGTCAACCCGCTGCTCGACCTGGAGAACACGCCGTTCCACCTGCAACACCGCGCGGAGCCGTGGCCCGAACCCGCGGCCGGGGGACCGCGGCGGGCCGGGGTCAGCTCCTACGGCGCCACCGGATCCAACGCCCACATCGTGCTGGAGGAGTACGTACCGGCGGCCACCGGACGCCACGAACACCCGCCCCACGGGCCGCAGATCGTCCCGCTCTCGGCGCGCGACGACGACCGGCTGCGGGCCCTGGCCGAGCGGCTGCTCGCCTTCCTCACCGGCGAGGGCGGTGAGGAAGGCGAGGGCGGCGTCGTAGGCGGCACGGAACCGGTGTCGCTCCCAGAACTGGCCCACACCCTCCAGACCGGACGTGTCGCCATGGCGAGCCGGGTGGCCTTCGTGGTGGCGGACATCACCGAACTGCGAACCGCTCTCGAGAAGTACGTCGCCGGGGCGGCGGCGCCGGGCACGGCCGCGGCACCCTGGGACTTCGGTGCTTCGCCGGCCGCCCCGGAGACCGTCGAGCAGTGGATCGCACAGCGTCGGCTGCCGGAGCTGGCCGACCACTGGTCGGCGGGCGGCGCACTCGACTGGCAGCGCCTGTGGACGGCCGCCCGGCCGCGCCGAGTACCACTTCCCACCTATCCGTTCGTACGCGAGCGCCACTGGCACCCCGGCGCGCGGCCAACGACCGCCGCGGACGCCCCTGTCGCCTCGGTCAAGGAACTCCTGATCGAACGGCTCGCCAGGACCCTGCGGGTCACACCCGACCGGATACCGGGGGACGCGGCTTTCGCCGACCTGGGGGTGGACGCCATCAGCGGGCTGTCCTTCGTCTCCGAGGTCGGTGACGCACTGGGCGTCCCCCTGGACGCCACCGTCCTGTACAGCCACACGACGATCGACAGACTGGCCGGCCACCTCACCGGGAGCGAGGACCGATGACCACGCGGACCGGTCGACGGACCGTCTTCATGTTCTCCGGCCAAGGCTCGCAGCAGTACCAGATGGGCCGCGAACTCTACGACAGTGAGCCGGTGTTCCGGGAAGCGATGCGCCGCCTGGACGCGCTCGTCGAGCCCGAGCTGGGCGGCTCCGTCATCGCCCGTCTGTACGATCCGGACCGCCCGGTCTCGGAGCCGTTCACCGACACCGTCGTCACCCATCCGGCGATCGTGATGGTGGAGCTGGCACTCGCCGAGACGCTGATCTCGCAGGGTGTCACCCCCGACCTGCTGCTGGGCGTCAGCCTCGGCGAATACACGGCGGCGGTACTGTCCGGCGTACTGGATGCGGGCGAGTGCCTGCGCCGACTCGTCGGGATGGCCCGCTCGGCGGGCGACGGCGCTCCGGGCGGCATGCTCGCCGTACTCGCCGAGCCCGCCCTGTACCACCGCGAACCGGACCTGCACAGGGACCTGGAGCTGGCGGCCCGCAACTACGACGCCCACTTCGTGGTGGCCGGGCCGCTGGACGCCCTGGAACGCGCCGAGACACTGCTCACGGCCCGGGAGATCGCATACCAGCGAGTGCCGGTCGCGCGTGGTTTCCACTCCCGGCTCCTTGACCCGTCCCGACCGGCCTTCGACGCGCTGTGGGCGGACGCGGAGCTGCGTCCGCCCCGCATCCCGCTGGTCTCCAGCGCCACGGCCGGGCCGGTGGCGGAGGTCACCGTCGAGCACTTGTGGCGAGTGGCCCGGGAGCCGATCGAGTTCGCCGCGACGGTCAGGGCGCTGGAGTCGCACGGCTCGTTCCTCTACGTCGACGCCGGGCCGTCGGGCACGCTGCACAACTTCGTCCGCGCCAACCTCGCCGCCGGCCCCGACTCGTCCTCGGAGTCGCTGGCACTGCTCACTCCGTTCACCCGGGACACCCAGCAGCTGACCCGGATACGGGACCGCGCGGGCATCGTCGGCCGCCGACCCGCACCGGCCCCCGCGGTACCCCACGCGAAAGGCGGTAGCAAGATGAAGGTGTTCGGCTTTCCCGGGCAGGGCTCCCAGGCCAAGGGCATGGGGGCGGACCTCTTCGACGAGTTTCCCGAGCTGGTCGCCCAGGCGGACGAGATCCTCGGCTACTCCATCCGCGAGCTGTGCCTGGACAATCCCGAAGGCCGCCTGCGGCGCACCGAGTTCACCCAGCCCGCGCTGTACGTGGTGGAGGCGCTGGCGTACGAACGGCGCGCCCGCGAGGATCCGCGCCCGGCGGACTGGCTCGTCGGGCACAGTCTCGGCGAGTACGTGGCGCTCTTCGCCGCGGGTGTCTTCGACTTCACCACCGGGCTGCGTCTGGTCCAACGGCGTGGCGCGCTCATGGGCCGGGCCGTCGACGGGGGCATGGCCGCGGTGCTGGGCCTGGGCCTCGAAACGGTGGAGTCGGTGCTCGTGGACGCCGGTCTGACCGCCCTGGACATCGCCAACCACAACGCCCCGGAGCAGATCGTGCTGGCCGGTTCCGCAGCGGACATCGACCGCGCCCGTACGGTGTTCCAAGAGCGGGGCGCCCGGGTGGTGGTGCTCAACGTGAGCGCCCCGTTCCACTCCCGCTACATGCGCGACGCGGCCGAGGAGTTCCAGGAGCTGCTGGACGCCACGGAGTTCCGGCCGCCACGGATCCCGGTGATCGCGAACGTGGACGCCCGCCCGTACCGGGCGGACCAGGTGCGCGAGACGCTGGCCGGCCAGATCGTCGGCCAGGTGCGCTGGGTGGACACCGTCCGTCGGCTCATGGCGCAGGGTGACTTCGAGTTCGATGAGCTGGGGCCCGGCCAGGTACTGACCAAGACGGTCCGGACGATCCGCGAGACCTCGACCCCCCTCCCACCGACCGAGACCGACCCACGACCCCGGTCCGCCGCAGAGCCGGCCCCGGTCCAGCCGGCGCCGTACCGCGCCGAGCAGCCGATACTCGCCGAGCAGCCGACTGCCGTTGCGGCGGCCCCGGCTTCGGAGGTTCCGGCTCCGGCCGTGTCGGCTTCGGAGGTTCGGGCTCCGGCCGTGTCGGCCCCTGCGGTCCCTGCCCCTGTGGTTCCGGCTCCGGCCGTGTCGGCTTCGGAGGTTCGGGCTCCGGCCGTGTCGGCCCCTGCGGTCCCTGCCCCTGCGGTCCCTGCTCCTGCGGTTCCGGCTCCGGCCATGTCGACCCCTGCGGTCCCTGCTCCTGCGGACCCGGCCCCGGCCGTGTCGACCCCTGCGGTCCCGCCCCCGGCCGTTCCGGACCCTCTCCCCCCTGCCCCGGCCGCACCGGTTCCCGTGGCGGGGCGTGCGCCCGCGGCCGAGGATCTGGGCGCGGAGGGTTTCCGGGCCCGCTACGGTCTGCGGCTGGCCTATCTGGCGGGTGGGATGTACGGCGGCATCTCGTCCGAGGCGCTCGTGGTGCGGCTCGCCAAGGTCGGCGCGATGGGCTTCTTCGGCACCGGTGGCCTGCCGCTCGCGGAGGTGGAGGCCGGGATCCGCGGTATCGAGGCCGCGCTCGGCCCCGGGGGGCCGTTCGGGGTGAATCTGCTGCACCGGCACGCCTCTCCCGAGCAGGAACAGGCGTTGGTCGATCTGCTGCTGCGACTGGGCGTCGCCACCGTCGAGGCCTCCGGCTTCCTGCGGATCACGCCGGCCCTGGTCAAGTACCGCCTGCGGGGCGGACGGATCATCGCCAAGGTCTCCCGGACGGACACCGCCGAGGCGTTCTTGCGTCCCGCCCCCGAGGACGTGGTGCGCGGCCTCGTCGAGCGGGGCGAGGTGAGCGCGCAGGAGGCGGCGCGGGCGGCCGGACTGCCGATGGCGGACGACCTGTGCGTCGAGGCCGACGGCGGATGGCACACCGCCGCGGCCGACCTGGCCACGCTGCTGCCGGCCGTGCTGCGGCTCCGCGACACCCTGGCCGCACGGTCGCCGCGGGTGCACGTGGGCGCGGCGGGCGGCATCGGCACGCCCGAGGCCGCGGCGGCCGCCCTCGTCCTCGGGGCGGAGTTCCTGGTCACCGGCTCGGTGAACCAGTGCACCGTGGAGGCGGCGACCAGCGACGAGGTCAAGGACATGCTCCAGCGTCTCGACGTACCGGACACCGAGCCGACGCCGTGGAGCGAGATGTTCGAACTCGGTGTGCGGGCCAGGGCGGTCAAGCGCGGAGTCTTCCTCCCGGCTCGCGCCGACCGGCTGTACCAGTTGTGGCGTCTGCACGACTCGTTCGCCGACATCGACGCCGGAGCGCGGCGGCAGATCGAGGAGACCTATCTGCGGCGCCCCTTCGACGACGCGTGGCGTGCTGCCCTGGCCACGGACCGCCCGGCCGCGACCGACGGGGGCAAGGTGAACGCCAAGCGCAAACTCGCCCTCGCCTTCCGGACCTACCTCGACGACGGATTCGAGCTGGCCCGCGCCGGCGTCCCCGATCGGCGCGTGGACTACCTGGTGCACTGCGGCCCGGCCATGGGCGCCTTCAACCAGTGGGTCAAGGGAACCAGCCTGGAACCGTGGCAGGCGCGGAACGTGGACCTGCTGGCCGACCGGCTGCTGTCCGACACCGCCCGGCTCATCGAGGACCGCTGGTCGTCGTTCAGGGCGGCAGGCCAGCTGGAGGAGACCGGGAGGGGGCCAGTCCAAGAACCGGCCACCTCCCCGTTGCCATAACGCACACCCGTTGCCGTAACGCACACGTCGACGCCCCGGCCCAATGGCCGGGGCGTCGACGTGTCGAATCGTCGTCCGTCTCCGCGTGCGGGAACCGGCCGGTCAGGCCCGGGCGCGGCGCATCGCGGCGCGGCGCGAGGTGCGGCCGTCGTCCTTCTTCGGCGGGGACTTCTCGACCAGGCCGAGGACGACGGCCAGGTTCTCGACGAAGGAGCGGATCGTGGGGTACTCGATGAACGCGGACGCCTCCACCTGCTCGCCCAGCGCGTCGCCGAGGCGGACGGTGATGTCGATCAGGATGAGCGAGTCCAGGCCCATGTCGAACAGATTGCGGTCGTCCTCCGGGAGCCCATCGGCCCCCTCGCCCAGGACCCTGGCGATCTCGTGCTGCACGAACTCGGTGACGATGTCGACGCGTTCGTATCCGACTGCCGCGTCGAGCCGCTCGGTCAGGGTGTCGGGTTCCTGTGCGCGCCGCGGAGTGCGGCGGTGTTCCGGCTCGACCCAGTGGCGCTTGTGCTCGAACGGGTAGTGCGGAAGCGGGACGCGGCAGCGCTGCTCGCCGCCGTAGAACGCCTCCCAGTCGACGTCGGCTCCCGCGGTCCACACCGTCGCCAGGTCGTGCACGGTGCGGTGCAGGCCGGGCGGAGCGGTGCCGTCGGGCTGGAGGCGCAGCAGCAGGGCGTCCGCGGGAGCGTCGGCGGGCGTCTGCGGAACGCCGGTCCAGCCGGCCGGGTCCGTGTCGAGCAGGCGCAGTGCCTCCGGGACGGTGAGCGCCCCGGACAGGCAGGCGCCGACGAGCCGGGCCACCGGGCCACCGGTCACGGCGGCGGGCCGCACACCCCACGCGGTGAACAGGCGGGCGGCGGCCAGCTGGGCGACCAGGGCCGCCGTCGCGTCGTCGGAACCCAGCAGCGCTTCGGGGTCCGTGCCGGTCACTGCCTGGAGTTCCGTGCGGTAGGCGGACAGTGCGCGCAGCAGCGCCACGGCGTGGGCGCCGCCGTCACCGAGCCGGTCGGCCACGGCGTAGACCACGTCGGGGCGGTCGTCCGCGGCCTCCCCGGTGATCAGCTGCTTGCGGTCGGCGAGGGCGAGGGCGAGGGCTGCCTCGCGCAAGTCGGAGCAGACCACGGCGCAGCGGTGACGATGGCCACGGCGGCCGACACCGAGGGTCTTGGCCACGTCGGCGGGCGAAAGGTCCGGATGCCTGCGCAGGTGCCGGGCAAGGTCGGCCATGGCCCGCTCCAGGGTCTGCGGCGAGCGGGCCGAGAGCACCAGCAGCTCGGCCGGACGGGACCGGGACGGTGCCGGGCGGGCCGGCGGCTCCTCCAGGACGACGTGCGCGTTGGTGCCGCCGATCCCGAAGGAACTGACACCGGCGCGGCGCGGCGCACCGTGGGCGGCGGGCCACTCGGTGAGTTCGGTGGCGACGTGGAACGGCCCGGCGTCGAAATCGATCTCCGGGTTGGGTGACTCGAAGTTCAGGCTGGGGACCAGCTCGGCATGGCGCAGCATCAGCGACGTCTTGATCAGGCCCGCCATCCCCGCGGCGGCGTCGAGATGGCCGATGTTGGTCTTCACCGAGCCGATCGCGCAGCGGCCGACCGCCTCGGTGCCGCCGGTGTCCTCGGTGAACGCGGTGTTGAGCGCGGCCACCTCGATGGGGTCGCCGAGCGGTGTGCCCGTGCCGTGTGCCTCGACGTATCCGATGGTGTGCGGCGGGCAGTCGGCGATCTGCTGGGCGTCGCGAATGACGGCCGCCTGGCCCTCGACGGTCGGAGCGGTGTAACCGGCCTTCGCCGCACCGTCGTTGTTGACGGCGGTGCCCTTGATGACCGCGTGGATGAAGTCGCCGTCGGTGACGGCGCTGCGCAGCCGCTTGAGGACGACCGCGCCGACACCGTCCCCGACGATGGTGCCCTGCGCCTTGGCATCGAAGGCGCGGCAGTGCCCGTCCGGGGAGAGGATCATGCCTTCCTGGTAGCGGTAACCCTGCCGCTGCGGCACCTTGATGTGCACCGCCCCGGCCAGCGCCACGTCGCAGTCGCCGCTGATCAGGCTGAGGCAGGCGGTGTGCACGGCGACCAGTGAGGTGGAGCACGCGGTGTTCACGCTGAGGCTGGGGCCCCGCAGGTCCAGCTTGTAGGACACCCGGGTGGCCAGGAAGTCCTTGTCGTTGGCGAGCATCAGCCGGTAGTCGTCGAGGGCGGAGGCGTCGCGGTAGCGGTCGTGCAGGTTGTGCAGCAGGTACGTGTTCATGCCCGCGCCCGCGTACACGCCGATGGCGCCGTCGTACGCGCCGGGGTCGTATCCGGCATCCTCCAGCGCTTCCAGGGCGCATTCGAGGAACTGCCGGTGCTGCGGGTCGAGTATCTCCGCCTCGTCGCCGGTGACCCGGAAGAGGTCGGCGTCGAACTGGTCGACGTCGGGCAGCACTTGGGCCGCCCTGACATAACTCGGGTCGTCCAGGAGCTGCGGATTCACGCCCGCGGCGAGCAGTTCCTCGTCGGACAGGAAGGTCGTCGACTCCACGCCCTCCCGCAGATTGCGCCAGAAGGCCTCCACGGAGGGCGCGCCCGGCAGGCGGCAAGCCATGCCGACGATGGCGATGTCGGATTCACTGATCTCGTCGTGCTGGTCCATCGCTGCCTCCTTCAGGCGAGCTTTATGCCCATGCGGGTGGCCGTCGTGCGCATGTCGAGAAAGCTGCGGGCCACGAAGCGGGCCGCATTGTCGTCCCCGTGCAGTTCCCTGAATATCTCGACCAGTTCCGGCTCGTGCCGCCGCGGGTCGGCATCGCTGTGGGCGAGGTCGAAGATGATGTCCTGCAGCCGCTGCTCGATGTCCGGCAGGTTCGCCGCGCGCGGGAACTTGATGCTGTAGGTGGAGCGGTCGTAGTTCTTGTTCTTCTTCACCGCGCGCAGGTGACTGGAGGCGTTCAGCTTGTAGAACATGCAGCCCCAGTTCGAGAACGAGTAGTAGTTCAGCAGGGGATACAGAGTGCAGTGAGTCTCCAGCGGCGAGGACTGGTAGAGGCCCTTCTCCTTCAGTTCCCGCACCATCACATCGGGGTCGTAGTCGTAGCGCATCGCGATGAACGGGAAGACGATCTTCGGGAGTTCGTCATCCGTGGCGAACAGCACGTCCTCCAGTTCCTCTCCGAAGAGCCGGCCGGTCAGCTCGGGGCCGAAGGTCTCGTAGAAGCCGCGCACGATCTCCCGGACGTTGGACTCCATCGTGAGGATCTGCTGCGGGTCGGCGCACAGAGCGATGTACGGGATCTTGTTGCGGATCGCGTGGAGGATGGCCCGGATGACGAAGAATGTCCGGCAGGACACGCACGGCAGTTTCTCGTCGAGATACTTTCCGGGCTTCTGCGGCGCGGGCCGGTTGAAGACGTCGCGCATCATCGTGGTGATGCCGGCCTCGTCGGAGTCCAGCACGAAATGCGCGGGGATCTTCTCCTTCGCCAGCCTGATGTTGTCGGCGGCGTGCTCGCTCTCGAAGGGGATGTCGAAGGTGTAGGCGAGGACGCGCTTGCCGTATTCGTTGACGAACTTGTCCAGCATGTACGTGCTGTCCTTGCCGCCGCTGTACATGAACAGGCAGTCGAACTCGCCGTCGAGGTTGGGGCCGCCGGCGGTGAACTCCTCGAAGATCCGGTTGGTGTAGGTGAAGTTCTCCAGCAGTTCGTCGGCCACTTCGAGGTTGCACAGGTTGCAGGTCTGGTTCTCGTCCAGGGTGATGCCGGGGTGGCCCTCTTTGAGAGAGCACACGGCGCAGTGGGCCATGAATCCTGTCCTTCAGGGTTGCTCGTACGCCGATGGCGTCTGTCGTCAGGTGGCGGTGGGGCCCGTTCCCCTCGGGGTGCGTCTGCCGCGCAGCCGTTCCAGCGACTCGCGCCGGTGCCGTGCCGGCCGGGCCGCGGCGGCCGGCCGTTCGCCGCGCCGTAGCGCGGCGAGATGGCGGGCCATGTCGCCGACGGTGGGATAGCGGAAGACGTCGACGCGGGTGACCGACGGATCCAGCGTGTCCCGCAACTCCTTGACCACGTGCATCAGCAACAGTGAATTGCCGCCGAGGTCGAAGAAGTTGTCGCGCGGGCCGATCAGGGGCACGCCGAGCACCCGGCGCCAGACGGTGGCGACAGCCCGCTCGGTGTCGGTCGTGAGCGCGGCCGGTCGGTCCGGTCCGGGCTGATCCGGGGCGGGCAGGGCCTTGCGGTCGACCTTGCCGTTGGGGGTGAGCGGGACCTCGTTCAGAGCGACCACGACCGCGGGCACCATGTATCCCGGCAACACGCTGCGCAACGCGTCGCGCAGTACCGCGGTGTCCGGTTCCGTGCCGGGGTCGGCCACCACGTAGGCGACGAGCCGGCGGTCGCCGGGGCTGTCCTCGCGGACCACCGAGACCGCCTCCCGGATGCCCTGCCGGGCCCGCAGGTGGTGCTCGATCTCGCCCAGCTCGATGCGGTAGCCGTGCAGCTTGACCTGGCTGTCGACGCGGTTGAGGTACTCCAGCCGGCCGTCGGGCAGATGGCGGACGAGGTCGCCGGTCCGGTACATCCGCGCGCCGCCGGGCGCGGCGGTTCGCCAGGGGTCCTCGACGAACCGCTCGGCGGTGAGCTCGGGCCGCCCGAGGTATCCATGGGCCACGCCGTCCCCGCCGATGTACAGCTCTCCCGGTGTCCCCGGAGGGACGGGTTCACCGAAGCGGTCCAGCACATAGCAGCTGGTGTTCGCCAGGGGACGTCCGATCGTCACCCGGTCACCGCGTTCGACGCGGCAGACAGTCGACCAGATGGTGGTCTCGGTGGGACCGTACAGGTTCCACAGTGCCCCGGCCCTGGCGAGAAGTTCTTCGGCCAGGTCCGACGGCAGCGCCTCCCCTCCGCACAGCGCCTTCAGGCCCGGATGTCCCGCCCAGCCCGCGGTGAGCAGCATGCGCCAGGTGGCGGGCGTGGCCTGCATCATGGTGGGCCGAGTCCGCTCCAGCAGGGTCCGCAGGGCGAAGCCGTCCGCGGCGGTCTCGGCCGGCGCGATCTCCACCCGCGCACCGGTGATCAGTGGCAGGTACAGCTCCAGTCCCGCGATGTCGAAGCACACGGTGGTCACGGCCAGCAGCCGGTCGTGCTCGGCGACTTCGAATTGCCGGGCCATGGCGCACAGGAAGTTCGTCAGCGCGCGATGCCCGATCTGCACGCCCTTGGGGCGCCCGGTGGAGCCCGAGGTGTAGATGACGTATGCCCGATCGTCGGCACCGACCGGGGCGCGCCGGCCGGCCGGGCGTTCGCGGTCCTCGTCAAGGAGCAGCAGGTCGGCGTGCACACCGCTCAGCGTGGGCCGCAGCGCGGACTCGGTGACCACCAGCCGCAGTTGCGCGTCGTCGGCCATGGCGGCGATGCGCTCCGGCGGGTACACGGGGTCGAGCGGGACGTAGGCGGCACCCGACTTCAGCACCGCCAGCAGGCCGACCAGCAGCTCCGGGGAGCGCCGCAGGGCCACGCCCACCAGCGCACCGGGGAGGGCGCCGCGCGCGGCGAGTTCGGCCGCGAGGCGGTCGGACCGCTCGTCCAGTTCCCGGTAGGTGAGCGTCCGGTCCCCGCAGGCGACGGCGACGGCGTCGGGGCGGCGCCGGGCCTGGCGGGTGAAGAGCTCGTGCACGCAGAGCTGGGACGGGTAGTCGGCGGCGGTGTCGTTCCACTCCACCAGCACGCGTTCGCGCTCGTCGGACGTCAGCGCCGCCACCTCGGTCACCGGCCGGTGGGGGTCGGCCGCCACCGCGTCGAGGAAGGCCGCGAACCGCGCGGCCGTTGCCGGGTCGGGGTCCTCCCACCGCACCCACGTTCCGTCCTCGGCGATCCGCACGAGCCGGGTCGGCGCGAGACTGGTCACCGGGCCGGGGAAGCCGGTGGCGCCCTGGTCTGGTGTCGGGGTGGCGTCCGAGGCGGGTGACGTGGTGCCGTCCAGGACAAGTGACCTGGCGCCGCCCACGTCTGGTGTCGGGGTGGTGCCCGAGTTGGCTGACGTGGTGGCGTCTTGGTCTGGTGTCGGGGTGGTGCCCGAGTTGGCTGACGTGGTGGCGTCTTGGTCTGGTGTCGGGGTGGCGCCCGAGTTGGCTGAGGCGGTGGCGCCCTGGTCTGGTGTCGGGGTGCCGTCCAGGACAGGTGAGCTGGCGCCGCCCACGTCTGGTGTCGGGGTGGCGCCCGAGTCGGCTGACGCGGTGCCGTCCAGGTCTGGTGTCGCGGCGCCGCCCGAGTCGGCTGACGCGGTGCCGCCCAGGTCCGGTGACGTGGTGCCGCCCCAGTCGGGCCCGGTGTGCAGTTCGATGCGGATGGGCCATCGCGCCGTCTGCGGATCCCGGGCGGGGACGCCCATCGTCTCGTCGCTCCGGAGGAGGGACCGCACCTCGTCGTGGATCCGTGCGAAGGGCCGGCCGTCGGCAATGCGCGGCAGGGGGAACGGAACGTGGGTCGCTACCGCGGGGTGGGGCGGGCAGGCCGCCAGGTGCCGCCAGCGCAGGGCGACGCCCGTGTCCTCCTCCTCGGTGCCGCGGGAGGCGAAGGCCAGGACGGCGGCGAGCAGCAGCTCCGGATCGGCCGTGTGCCGGGTGTCGAGCCGGACTACGTGAGCAGGCCCTGTGTGGTCCACCTGCGGGCGGTTCAGCCGGGCCGAACGCTCGGTCCAGTGCCGCTCCGAGTCGGGTCGGCATGCCGCCCGGCGCCGGGCCAGTGCGCCGGAGACCGGGCCGGTCTCGGTGAACAGGTCTCCGGTCGGCAGGGCGGGTGCGTCGATCAGCGCCCTGAGCAGTGTCACCGTGTCATGCAATACCTGCCGGGCGACCGTGTCCGGCAACTGCCGCCGGTCGTGGCCGAGTTTGAGCAGCAGCCGTTCGCCCTGGTAGGCGCTGAGGGTGAGCGGATAGTTGCTGCGTTCCTCAAGGTGGAAGTCGCGGTTCTGCCAGGCTCCGCCCTGCTGCCGCAACTCGTCCTGGACCGTCCGGCTTTCGAAGACGACGACACTGTCGAACAGCGCGGAGCTGTCCGGGACGGCGCTGAGCTGGTGGATACGGGGCAGCTCGATGTGCTCGCCGCGGCGCAGGGCGAGATACCCCTCGCGCAGGGCACGCACCAGATCGGCTCCGGTGGCCGAAGCGTCGAGGACCACGCGCAGCGGCAGGGTGTTGATCAGCAGGCCCACCATGTCGCGGCCTTCGGGCGCGAACGACCTGCGGGACTTGGTGACGCCGAAGACCACCTCGCTCCGGCCGCTGTAGCTGCCGAGCAGCAGGGCCCACGCGGCCTGGACGAGGTTGTTGAGGGTGCCGCCGCACCGCTCGGCGAGCGCGGCGGCCGCTTTCACCGTGTCCGCGTCCAGTTCCGTCTGGACGGTGCCGAAGGCGTCCTCGCCGGGCCCGAGGGTGCGCGCGGCGGTCACCACCAGCGGCGTGCGGCTGCGGACCCCGTCCAGGTACTCCCGCCAGAACGCCTCGCCCTGCGCGGGGTCCTGTTCGGCGATCCGGCGCACGTACGCATCGAACCCGGGCCGCGGTGTCAGCACGGCCTGGCGGCCCTCGAGCGCGGCGTCGTACAGCTCGAACAGCTCGGTCAGCAGCAGCGCGTAGGAGCGGCCGTCCATCAGCGCGTGGTGCGAAGTCCACAGCAGCCGGTACTCGACCCGGCCGGTGCGCAGCAGGGCGAAGCGCGTCGGCGATTCCTCGGCGAAGGCGAAGGGCCGCCGGGCGTCCTCGCGCAGAAAACGGCGCACGCGGCCGTCCGAGTCCGCCTCGCCGCGCCAGTCATCGACGCTCAGACGGGCCCGGCCGTGCGGGTGGACCACCTGGCGGGGAGCGGACGGGTCGTCCAGTACGAAGGTGGTGCGCAGTACCGGATGCCGAGCCACCAGCTGGTCGAGCGCCTGTCGCAGCACGGCCGCGTCGACGGCATGGCGCAGGGTGACGATCTTCTGTTGCACGTACACGCCGTCGTCCGGGGCGCTGAGGCTGTGCAACAGCATCCCGTGCTGGAGCGCGGTGAGCGGTGACTCGTACGGCTGTGCCGTGTGGTTCGCCGTCATGACAGGCGGCTCGCTTCGTTCGTGTCGGGGCCGGAACCGGTTGACTCCCCGTGCTGGGAGAGCAGTTCGGCCAGCAGTTCATCGACGGCCGCGTCGGGTAGGGCCGCGACCAGGCGCTCCACGTCGTCGGCCGGGGAGGGTCGGGGCTCCGCGGAATCGGGGGCGGGCATGGGGGCGGGTTCGCTGGTGGGTGCGGGCGGCTGGGTGCGGAAGTGTGCGGCCAGTTGCCGGATGGTGATCCGCTCGAACAGGAGGGTCGCCGGCTGCGGTCCGTACACCGATTCCAAGGCCCGGGTCAGCTCCAGGACGACCAGCGAGTCCACGCCGTACGTCTCGAAGGTGAGGTCGGGATCGAGCTGGTCGGGGGTCATCTCCAGGACCCGGGCGAAGACCTCCGTCACTTGGTGAAGGGCGTCGTCCGGGGACCCCGCGGAGACCGGGGACACGTCGTCAGGAGCCGGTGCGGGGGCCGGCGCGGAGGCGGGGACTTGGGTCGAGGCGGGCACCGAGTCCCGCCCGGCGACGAGCACCACGCCGTCGCTGACGGCGGCGATGACGCTCTGGAAGGCCGCTCCGGCCCGAGTCGTCGGCGCCGCCGCGCTGATGTCCGTGAAGCCGCACGCCGCCAGCACGTCCCGCCACTGCCGCTCACTCGCCAGCGGGGACCGGGGCATACGCTGCTCGGAGTCGGCGAACAGCCACCAGCCGGCCGTCAGGCCGAAGATCAGCGCCAGTTGGTGCCGGACCCGGGTGCCCTCCACGAGCAGCAGCGCCCCGCCCCGCCGCAGCAGCCACTTGGCCCGGGTCAGCGCGTCGGACAGCCGCCGGGTGGCGTGCAGGACGTTGGTGCCGAGCACCACGTCGTGGGTGCCGGGCGCGAGGCCCTGCCCGGCCGGGTCGGCCTCGATGTCCAGCACCTCGAAGCGAGCGAAGGGGTACTCCGCGCCGAAGCGGCTCCTGGCCTTGCGGACGAAAGCCTGGGAGATGTCGGTGAAGACGTATTCGACCGAGTCCCCGTAAGGGGCGAGCGCGGCGAGCACGGCCGCCGTCGTACCGCCTGTGCCGGCGCCGACCTCCAGGATCCGCAGCGGTGTCGCGGGGTCGGCGGCCCGGCGGGCCCGGACCTGCTCGACCACGAGCCGCGCCACCTCGGCGTTGCAGCGGTCGGTGACCGGGTCGCCCCGGTAGACGGCTGCCACGCGCTCGGCGGAGCCGTCCGGGAAGAGGATCTCCATGGCGGGGCGGCGGCCGGTGAGCACGTCGGGCAGCGCGGTCAAGCAGTCGCCCATGAGTGCGACGACCGGCGCGAGGGGGGGATGACGTTCCGCCAACTCGCCCAAGGCGGACACGAGTTCGGCCTCGGGCTCGACCGTACGGCCCGCCGGGCGGACCCGGCCGCCGTCCGTGACCGTCAGCCAGTCCGCCTCCGCGAGAATGTCCAGCTGTGCCTGGAACAGCGCGGCGTGCTCGGGTACCACACCCAGGCGGGCGGCGAGTTCCTCCCGGGAGGCCTCGCCCGCACCGAACAGGCCTGCTCGGTGCAGCACCGACGCCAACAGGAGCTCCGCCAGGCGCTCCACCTCGAGGGCCGCGTGCTGGTGCGCGACCAACTCGTGGTCGGGGTCGGGCGCGTCCGGGAAGGAGACCTCGGGCAGCGGGCCGGAGGTACCGCCGGGGAGCACCCTCAGAGTGCGATCGGGGTCGATGCCGAGGTGGTCCAGGACGGGCCGGTCGGCGTCCAGGGCGAACACCTGGGGCAGCCCGGCGGCGAGGGTCCGCTCGACGATGGTCATGCCCTGCTCGGCGGTCAGCGCACGGATGCCGGCGGTCTCGAAACGCCGCAGCACCCGTTCGCGCTCCCGGTCACCGCCCGCGTGCCAGTAGCCGAGGTTGAGCACCCGTACCGGGAAGGGCAGGGTGCGGGCGGCGTGCAGGGCGTAGGCGTCGGCGAAGGCGCAGCCGGCCGCGTAGCCCGCCTGGCCGTGGTTGCCCTCGAAGACCACGCCGGAGGAGTAGAACAGCGCGAAGTCCAGCGGCACATCGCGTACCGCGTGCAGCAGGCTCCAGGCTGTGTCGGTCTTGGACGTGAGCGCGGTCCGCAGCTCCACCTCCGGCAGGTCCCGCAGCACCTGGTTCACCAGCTCCATCGCGGCGTTGATCACCCCGTGCAGAGCGCCGAACTCGCGCACAGCGAGGTCGACGGCCTCCCGCAGCGCGGCCGGGTCGGTGGCGTCGGCGGCGAGGTGGCGGACCTCGGCGCCCGCCTTCTCGAGTTCCGCGATCGTCTGCCGCCGGGCCTCGTCGAGCGGGGAGCGGCCGACCACGACCAGCTTCGCCCCGTAGGCGCGTGCCAGGTGCCGGCAGGTGTCCCGGCCGACGACGCCGAGGCCGCCGACCACCAGGTAGACGCCGCCCCTGCGGAACCGGGGCGCGGCGGCGGGCAGTTCGACCCGCTCCAGCGTGCGCACGCGACGGACGCCGGACCGCAGCGACACCGGCACCGGCCGGGCCGGGAACGGCTCCGCCACGATCGCGGCGACGGCCAGTTCGGCCTCCACCGCGCGCACGTCGACCAGCGCCACGCTCAGATTGGAGAACTCCTTGGCCGCGACGGCCGCGAGTCCCGCGATCCCGGCCGCCCACGGGGTGGAGTCGTCGCCGGCCTCCAGCGGGTGGACATCGGTGGTGACGACCTTCAGGCGCACCTCGCGTTCCAGCGCGCCGTGCCGGTCCAGGGCCCGCACCAGGCGGTACAGGGCGACGGGGCCGCGGTCGGCCAGGGCACGCAGTTCGCCGCGGTCGACGGGCTCGGGCCCGGGCGTCATACCCAGGAAGTAGACGAGGTCGGGCGCGTCGGATCCGGCGAGGACGCGGTCGAGTTCGGCGTCGGTGAGGCCGGCCGGACCGATCGGCAGCCGCCGTACGTCCGCGTCCTGGTGGGCGCGGGCGATACCGGTGGCGGGCTCGGCGTCCAGCCGGTCCCCGACCAGGAGCACGCCGCGGGCGGCCGCGGCACGGCCGTCGGCGGGCCGGGCGGTCCACACCGGCCGGTGCACGACCACGGCGGACGGCTTGGCCTCCCGGTAGGTCAGGCCCTCGAACCGCACCCGTACCGCGCCGGCGTCGTCGCAGAGCAGCACATCCCAGCGGTCGGTCCCGGTCTGCCGGACGTACGACCAGCCGGTCGCCGGGACCGGGCCGAAGACCTCGACGCGGTCGGCCGCGAACGGCAGCATCGGCCGGGCGCGCTCGCCACGACGGCGGACCAGCAGGGCGGCGACGGTGTGCAGGGCGGCGTCCAGGACGCCCGGGTGCAGGGCGTGCGCCGGGTCGTCCCGGCCCGCCGCCTCGCCGATCCGGCCGAGCACCTCGTCCACGCCCGTCCACACCTGCCGGACGCGGCGGAAGTACGGCCCGTACGGCAGCCCTTGCCCGGCCAGCGCCCGGTAGAAGGCGCCCTCGTCGGGGCCCTCCTCCAGGCGGGCGCGCAGCGCGGTCACATCGAGAGGGGCGGGCTCGGCGGGGGCGTCGGCGAGGTGGCCGTAGGAGCGTATGACCTCGTCGGCGCCACGGACCTCGTACCGGTCGCCGTCGAAGGCCACGGCGACCGGCTCCTCGTCGCCGGTCACGGCCAGCGGGACGACCCAGCGGACGTCCCTCAGGGCCCGACCGGTCAGCCCGCCGCTCGCCTCGGCGACGAGGTCCAGGTGCCCGACGCCCGGGAGGACCGGCCGCCCGTCCACGACGTGGTCGCGCAGCACCGGCTCGTCGGCGGTGAGTTCGCGCCGCCACACAGGGGCGTTCTTCCTCGGGGCGGGCGGCGGCGTGGTGTCGAGCCAGTGCCGGACCCGCTCGAAGGGATACGTCGGAAGGGGCACCCGGCGGCGCCCGGCGGGACGCAGGCGGTCGAGGAGGTCCCAGTCGACGGTGACGCCGGACACCCACAGCCGGCCGAGGAGGTCGTCGGCGCCGGCGGCGATCTGGGCGGCCAGGAAGTCCTCGGCACCGGCCCCCTCGGTCAGCAGATCGGCCAGCGGCGGATGCTGTTCGACGCGGCCCCGGTGCAGCCACTGGCCGCCCTCGCCGCGTCCGACGGCGGCGAGCTTGCCGGCCGCGTCCGCGAGATCGGCGGCGACGAACGCCAGCCGCTCGGCGAAGGGTTCGCGGCCCACGCGCAGAGTGTGGGCGACGTCCCTGAGGCGCGGGCCGGCCGGGGCGGCGGCGAGGGCGCGGCCCAGGTCGGCCGCGTAGACGCGCAGCCGGTCCTCGTCGCGGGCGGAAAGGACGATCAGCTCCGCGGACTCGGACTCGGACTCGGACTCGGGCCCGGCGGGCGGGGGCTCGGGCGCCAGGTATTCCTCCACGATGACGTGCGCGTTGGTGCCGCCCGCGCCGAAGGAGCTGACGGCGGCACGGCGCGGCAGCGGGCGGCCGTCGGCGTCGTGGGCGCGCGGCCAGGGCGTCGTCTCCCGCTGCACGGTGAACGGCGAGCGGTCGAAGTCGATGACGGGGTTGGGTTCCTCGGCGTGCAGCGTGGGCAGCAGGGTGCCGTGCCGAAGTTGGAGGACGGCCTTGGTGAGCCCGGCGATGCCGGCGGCGCCCTCCAGGTGGCCGATGGCGGACTTCACCGAGCCGAGCGCGCAGAACCCGGTGTCGTCGGTATGCCGGGCGAAGGCCTGGGCCAGCGCGGTGTGCTCGATCGGGTCGCCCAGGGCGGTCCCGGTGCCGTGCGCCTCGACGCAGCCGATGGTGCGGGCGTCGATGCCCGCGGTGTCCAGTACCTGTTCCACCAAGGCCCGTTGGGCCTGCGGATTGGGCACCGTGTAACCGCTGGTACGACCGCCGTGGTTGACCGCGCTCGCACGGATCACGGCGTGCACGGTGTCGCCGTCGCGGACGGCGTCCGACAGCCGCTTGAGCACCACCGCGCCGACGCCCTCGCCGGGCACGTAGCCCGTGCCGCCCGCCCCGAAGGCACGGCAGCGGCCGTCGGCGGACAGCATCGTCTTACGGCTGAGGTGCACGTACTTGTCGGGGTGGACGGCGACGTTCACCCCGCCCGCGACGGCGTACGAGCACTCACCGCGGCGGATGCTCTCGCATGCCTGGTGCAGGGCCACCAGGGAGGCGGAACAGGCGGTGTCCACCACCACGCTCGGGCCGCGGAAGTCCCCGAAGTAGGAGACGTGGTTGGCGATGGCGGACCGGTTGGCCAGTACCACCTGGTGGTTGCCCCGCGCGGATTCCGTGGCTCCGAGGATCGCGTAGTCGTCCCACATGACGCCGACGAAGACTCCGGCGTCATGGCCCTGGCCGCCGAACCGGGGCGCCGGGATGCGGGAGGGCGGGTAGCCGGCGTTCTCCAGCGCCGACCAGGCCGTCTGGAGGAAGAGCCGCTCCTGCGGGTCCATCGCGCGGGCCTGCTTGGGCGCTGTCTGGAAGAACAGCGAGTCGAACGAGTCCACGTCCGACAGGAAGCCGCCCCAGCGGCTGTAGCTGCGGCCCGGCGCGGCCGGGTCCGCGTCGAACAGGGCGTCGGCGTCCCAGCGGTCGGCGGGGACCTCGCTCACGCAGTCGCGGCCCTCGACCAGGTTGCGCCAGAACTCCTCCAGGGTGTCGGCCTGGGGGTAGCGACCGCTGATGCCGATGACGGCGATGGGCTCGTCGTCGGAGCGGCGGGCGGGCGGGGTGTGCGGGGCCGCGGCGGGTACGGGTGCGGGCACGGGAGCCGTGTCCTGCCGCCGCGGCTCGGTCTCCGCCGGGAACAGCCGGGCGACCGCGTCGGCGTGTTCGGCGAGGACGTGGCCGGCCAGGTCGTCGACCGTCCGGTATTCGAAGAAGACGGTGCCGCGCAGGCCCGGGAAGTCCTTGCCCAGCAGCGAGTTGGACTCCATCACCAGGACCGAGTCCAGGCCGTAGTCGTCCAGCGGGACACGGCTGTCGAGGCGTCCCACGGGGAGCTTGAGCACGCCCGCGAGGACGCCGCGCAGGTGCTCGACCAGCCGGTCCCGGAGGGCGGAGACGGCGGGCGCCGCGACCGGGGCCGGCGCCGCGGGAGTCGCGGGCGCGTCCGTCAGGGCCGCGTCCATGACCGCCGGGTCGCCCCAGGCGGGGACGAGCCAGCAGGCGCCGGGGGCGAAGGAACGCGTGAAGAGGTCCAGCCCCTGGTCGGCGGTCAGCGCCCGCATCCCGCTGCGGCGGGTGTACGCGGTCAGTTCCTCCTCCCGGACCAGCCCGTCGACCCCGCCGACCGCCCAGAGCGGCCAGGCCAGGGAGAGACTGCGGCCGTGCCGCTCGCCCCGCCGCACCCGGGTGTCCCTGAGCACCGTGAAGAGATCGGCGAAGCGGTTGGCGGTGGCATAGCCGGCCGCGCCGAAGTCGCCGATGAGGGAGGAGACGGAGGAGAACATCACGAAGAGGTCGAGAGGGTCCTCGCCGGTCAGCCGGTCCAGATTGACCAGGCCGTGCGTCTTGGCCGCGAGCAGCCGGGCGAACCCCTCCCGGTCGCCGCCCGCCCCGCCCCCGTCGGCGACGCCCGCCAGGTGGAACACGCCGTGCAGCGCGCCGAACCGCTCCCGGGCGGCGGACAGGGCCGCGTCGAGTTCGTCGGAGCGGGCCACGTCGGCGCGCAGGGCGAGCACTTCGGCGCCGAGGCCGGTGAGAGTGCGGTGCCACGCGCGGGCGCCGTCGTCGGGCTCGGAGCGGCTGATCAGCACCAGCTTGGCGGCGTGGGTGCGGGCCAGGTACTCGGCGAGCACACGACCGATGGCACCGGTGCCGCCGGTGACGACGTACACGCCGCCCCGGCGCAGCGGAGGTTCGACCGGGGGAGCCGTCTCGGCGAGCGGGCGCAGCGACCGCACCTCCCGCTCCCCCGAGGCGGTACGGCGGACCTCAAGACCGGCGGCGCGGGGCGCTGCGCGCAGTTCGGCCGCCATGGCCCGGGCGACCTCGACGGCCGGGGCCACGGCGTCGACGCCCAGAGTGAGCAGTTCGAGGCGGGGCGCGGCCGGGGCCGTGGAGCGGGCGAACCCCGCCAAGGCGGCCCAGTGGGGCCGGTCCCTGCCGTCGTCCTGCGGGTGGACCACCAGGCACCGGACGCGGCCCGGCAGCGCTCCGGAACGGACCGAGTCCAGCACGTCCAGCACGGGGACGCAGGCGCGGTCGAGGAGGTCGGCCGGGGAGGTGCCGCCCGCCTCGGCGTCGGTGAGACCGCCGACGGCGACGAGGTCGAGCCCGTCCTCCCCGGCAAGGGAGGCGAGGGCTGCGGTGTCCTCGCCGACGGTGACGACGCGCGACCACACACCGGTCGCGGCCAGCGCGGCCTGAAGCTCCGGGTGCCGGCCGAGCAGGGCGAGAGTCCCGGCGGCGCTGCCCGGCTCCGGGGTGGCGGCGGGCCGCCAGTACGGCTCGTAGAGACGTGCTTCGCCAGGGGCGGGAGCCGGTTCGGCCGGCGCAGGCGGCGCGCCCTGCGCGGTTCGGTCGGTTCGCCCGGTCGATTCGGTCGACGCGACCGCCGCAGTTGCCCGAGTCGGCGCGCTCGACGCCGACGGCACGCTCGACGTCGACGGCGTGCGCCCGGCGAAGTCCCGCGCCGTGGCCAGTACGTGGCCCTCGTCGTCGTACACGGTCAGATCGAAGCGGCGCACGCCCGCCGACTCGCCGGCCAGCCGGGCGTGCGCGTGGCAGACGCCGGGCAGCTCGGCGAAGACGTCCAGGGCGCCGAGGCTGAAGGGGACGGCGAGTTCACCGGGGCGCGGTGCGGCGGACCGGCCGCTCCAGTGACAGGCCCGCAGAGCGCCGTCGAGGAGCGCCGGCGGCAGCTCCATAGCGGTTGTACCGGTTGCTGAGCCGGCGCTCAGCCGGACCAGCGCCTCGCCGGTGCCGACCCGGATCTCGTCGATGACCTGGAAGGAAGGGCCGTAGGCGAATCCGGCGCTCTCGTAGTCGCGGTAGGCGGCGGGCCCCTCGCGTACGACGGCGAGCCGGGCGCGCAGCGCGGCGAGATCCTCGGCGGCCGGCGGGGCGGCGGGGGCCGGGACAGCGGTGCCCCGGGCGTGGGTGATGCGCGCGGCACCGGTCCCGCTGTACACCTCGAAGGCCAGGCCGGTGCCGGTGCCGTCCTCGTTCGGGCGGAAGGAGACGTACAACTCCAGTTCACCGTCGGCGAGTTCGACAGCTCGCCCCCACACCACCTCGCGCAGCGCGTGCCGGATGTCCGGCTCGGCGAGCGCGGCGGCGGCGCGGACGAACTCCAGGGTCGCCGCGCCCGCGAGCAGCGGCCGGCCCTCGATCACGTGGTCGCGCAGCAACGGGTGGTGAGCGCGCAGCGTCTTGCGGAAGCGGACCTCGGTGACGGTGGACTCGTTGGCGTCGACCAGCGGATGCGGTGCGGCCGTGCCCAGGTCGGGGTCGAGCGGAATCCAGTAGCGCTCGGCGGCGAACGGGTACTGCGGGGCGCGCACCCGGCGCGGGGTGGGCCCCGGCCGGCCGGCGTGCCAGGCGGCCCAGTCCACGTCGGCGCCCCCGAGCCAGCGGCGGGCCATCTCGGCCGGCGGGCCGCCGTCGGCGAGCTCGGGCGCGGGCCCGCCGTCGGCGAACCGGCGCAGAGCGGCGACGAGTTCGCTGCCGTCGGTGACCAGCACCGCGAGCCGGGTGTCGAGGGCTTCGCGGCCCACCTGGCTGGTGAAGCACAGGTCGGTGAGCGGCACCCGTTCGGTCGTCAGGAAGCGTGCGGCCCCCTCGGCATAGGCACGCAGCCGCTCCTCGTCGCGAGCGGACAACAGGAACAGCACAGGCTCGTCGGCGCGCTGCTCGCCCGCCGGTACGTCGGTGACCGGTTCGGGGCGCGGCGACTCCTGAAGGACCAGGTGCGCGTTGGCGCCGCCCGCGCCGAAGGAGCTGAGTCCGGCGTGGCGCGGTCGGTCCCCGTCGGGCCAGGCGGACAGTTCGCGCTGGACGCGGAACGGGGAGCGCTCGAAGTCGATGTTGGGGTTCAGCTCGGCCGAGTGCAGCGAGGGCACCAGCGTGCGGTGCCGGAACTGGAGCAGCACCTTGGTCAGTCCGGCGATGCCGGCCGCGGACTCCAGGTGCCCGATGTTGGACTTGACCGAGCCGATCGGCACGGTGCCGGGCGTGGTCCCGTCCGGGCCGTAGGCATGGGTCAGGCCGGTCAGCTCGATCGGGTCGCCGAGCGCGGTGCCGGTGCCGTGTGCCTCGACGTAGCCGATGTCCCGCGAAGTGACGCCCGCCTGTTCCATCGCGGCGGTGATCACCCGCTGCTGGGCGCGCGGGTTGGGCACGCTGTAGCCGTTGGTGCGGGCGCCGTGGTTGACGGCGCTGCCCCGGATCACGCCGTGGATGCGGTCGCCGTCGGCCAGTGCCTGCCGGTAGGGCTTGAGCAGGACGGCGCCGACGCCCTCTCCGGGCACATAGCCGTCGCCGCCCGTGCCGAAGGAGCGGCAGCGGCCGTCGGAGGAGAGGAAGCGGCCCTGGCTGAGGAAGGCGAACTTGTACGGGTGCACGGAGACGTTGACGCCACCGGCGAGCGCCAGCTCGCTCTCACCCCGGCGCAGGCTCTCGCACGCCAGGTGGATCGCGGTGAGCGAGGAGGAGCACATGGTGTCCAGCGCCATGCTCGGGCCGGAGAGGTTCAGGGCGTGGCTGACCCGGTTGGCGATGGTGGCGAAGGACGAGCCGGTGAGCGGCCGGCCGCCGCGCAGGGCGTCCAGCGCGCCGTGGAACTGGTACTCGCCGTACATCACGCCGACGTACACGCCGACGCGCCGCCCGGACAGGTCGCCGCGGCGATGGCCGGCGTCCTCCAGGACGTGCCAGGCGTTCTGGAGGAACAACCGCTCCTGGGGGTCCATCAGTTCCGCCTGGCGCGGGGAGATACCGAAGAAGAGCGGGTCGAAGCGGTCGACGTCGCGCAGGAAACCGCCCCACCGGGTATGGGCGAGGCCGGGCGCCGCGGGATCGGGGTCGTACCAGCGGGTGCTGTCCCAGCGGTCGGCGGGGATCTCGGTGACGCAGTCGCTGCCCGCGGACAGGTTGGCCCAGAACTCGTCGAGGTCGTCGGCTTCCGGGTAGCGGCCGGCCAGGCCGATGACGGCGATCGCCTCGTCGTCCTCGGCGGGCGCCCCGTCGTCGGTGGTCTCGGTGGTCTCGGTGGTCTCTTTGGGAGCCGTGTACCGGGTACGACGGACGGTGCGCTCCGGGCGGGAGCTGTGGGCCACGGCTGTGGGCGTCACCGGTGCGTCGGCCGGGTCGCCGCCGATCGGGTCGCCGCCGATCGGCTCGCCCGGGTGGTGCTCGGCGAAGTAGTCGGCGAGTTCACCCAGGGTGGTGTACTCGAAGAACAGGGTCTTGGACAGGTTCTCGAAGTGCCGGTCCAGCTCGCGGTTGAGCTTGGCGATCATCAGCGAGTCGATGCCGTACCGGTCGAACGGGTCGTTCTCGGCCATCTCGGCCGCGTCCAGCCCCGTCTCGGCGGCGATCAGCTCGCGCAGCAGCCGCAGGGCCCGGGTGCGCGGGGCGTCGCCCTCGACGCCCTCGACGGTGGAGGGGACGGCTGGGCGGGCCGCCTGGGGGACGGGCGCGGTGAGCGCGGTGGTGATCTTCGGGACGTCTCCGTAGGCGGCGACGAGCGCGCCGGACACGCCGAGGGCGCGCTCGAACAGGGCGAGGCCCGTCGGCGTGGGCAGGACACCGAAACCGGTGCGGGCGGCGATGTCCGTGGCGGCCTCGGCGCTCTGGCGCATACCACCGTCGGCCCACATCGGCCAGGCGATCGCGGTGATACGGCCGTGCCGCTCGGCGTAGGCCTCCAGGTAGGCGTTGGCGTACGCGTAGTCGGTCTGTCCGGCGCTGCCGATGTGGGCGGCGATGGACGAGAAGGCGACGAAGAAGTCCAGCGGGTCGTCGGCGGTGGCCGCGTCCAGGGCACGCAGACCGGCCACCTTGGGGGCCAGGACGGCCGCGAAGTCCTCTTCGGACTTGGTGAGGGCGAAGCCGTCGCGCAGCACGCCCGCCGCGTGGACGACGCCGTTCAGCGGACCGAACTCCGCACGTATCAAGGACAGTTGCTTCCTGACGGCGTCGGGGTCGGACACGTCGACGCTGCGGTAGGTCACCTTGGCGTCGAGGTCGGCGGTCGGCCGTTCGCTTCGGCCCAGCAGCACCACGCGGGCGTCGGCCCGGGCGAGCAGCCAGTCGGCGACGGCCCGGCCGAGTCCGCCCGCGCCGCCCGTGACGACGTACACCCCGCCGTCGCGGACGGGGACCGGCCCGGCGACCGGGGCGGGCTCGGCCTTGGGCACGCGGCGGCCCTGCGGGGTGTGCGCGACTTCCGGGTCACGGCCGTGGCCGGACAGCTCCGCGGCGAGCGCGTCGGCCTCGGCCACGCCCTCGGCGAGGCCGACGGCCTGGACGGCGAGGAGAGGGTTCTCCACCCGGACGGTCCGGGCGAACGCGGCCAGGGCGGCGCGCTCGGGCCGGGGGCCGTCGGTGCCGTGGCGGTGGAGCAGGAGCACGCGCACGGGCGCCGTGGGGCGGGCGGCGAGGAGCCGCTGGACGACGTGCAGCGCCTGCTCGGGCGTCGGTTCGTCGACGAGCACGACGTCCGGCGCGGTGCTGGGGTCGAGGTCCTGGGTGACGGTGTCGACCCCCAGCGGGGCCAGGTGACCGGCGAGCTGCTCGTGACGGGCCCGGTCGGCGACGACGGTGGCTGTGGTGCCGATCGGGGCGCCGGTGTGCTCGCCGGGCGCGTCGGTCCAGCGGCGGACCAGCAGGGCCGACTCGTGGACCTCGCCGATTTCGCCGATTTCGCCGATTTCGCTGAGGACGCGCACGGCGAGGTCGTCCAGGCGGGCCAGCACCTGGCCGTGGGCGTCCACGAGGGTCAGGTCGGCGTGCGCGGTCCGGTCGCCCAGCCGGCCGGCCACCACGTGGACGCGGCAGGGCCCGGTGACGGGGGCGTGCACGGTGAGGTCGCCCAGGGCCAGGGGCAGGAAGCCGTCGGCCGTGTCGCCGTAGGCGCGGGCGAGCAGGACGACCAGGGCGTGCAGGGCGCCGTCCAGGAGGGCGGGGTTGAGCACCGCGCCGTCGAGGGAGGCGCCGTCGGGCAGGTCCAGAGTGCCCAGGGCCTCCCCGTCGCCGAGGTGGACCTCGGTGAGCGCCCGCATCCGGGGGCCGTAGTCCAGACCGTGGGCGCGCAGGGTGTGGTAGCAGTCGGTGTGGGCGACCGGTTCGGTGCAACGGGCGGCGACGGCCGCCAGGTCCACCGGGGCGGGCCGCGCGACCCCCGAGGGGTGGATCTCGCCGGCCGTGACCACCTGCTCGTCGGCGGTGAGTTCGAAGCCGACGGCGTCGCGCTCGTGCCACAGCTGGACCAGCGCGGTGCGCGGCCCGGAGGCGTAGGACAGCAGTTGTTCGAAGGAGATGCCGCGCAGCCGGACCGGTGCGCCGAGTGCGAGTTCGCCCGCCGCCCGGACCAGCTCCAGTTGCCCGGCCGCGGGCAGGACCGGCTCGGCGCCGACCCGGTGGTCGGCAAGGTAGAACTCGGTGCCGGTGCGGGAGCTGCGGTAGGCGACGGTGTCCAGGGTGGAGACGTTCTCGTCCAGCAGGGGGTGCGGGCCGGGGCCGGTGCCCTGTCCGGCGGGGTCGGCGATGTCCGGGCCGGTGACTTGTCCGGCGGGGGTGGCGATGTCCGGTCCGACGCCCTGACCTGCGGGGGTGGCGATGTCCGGGGCGACGCCCTGACCTGCGGGAGTGGCGATGTCCGGGGCGACGCCCTGACCTGCGGGGGCGGTGGTGACGCCCGGGCCGGTCAGCCAGCAGCGGCGGCCCTCGAAGGGGTACGTCGGCAGGGGGACGCGCCCGCGCTCCTCGCCCTCGAACCAGGCCGCCCAGTCGACGGCCGCACCCGCCTGCCAGGCGCGTGCCACCCCGTCCAACGGCCCGTCGGTCACGCCGAGGGCGACCCCGCGCACCTCGTCGTGGGCGCCGCGTACCGGGATGCGCGAACTACGGGCGGGCCGCATCTCGCCCTCTCCGGTCAACGCGTCCTTGAGCGGCAGCGCGCCGGTGACACAGGCGGCGAGCCGGGCCGCGAGTCCGTCACCGTGCACCGCGACCGGTGTGATGCCCCAGTCGAGCCAGAGCTTGCCGAGCGCGTACTGCACGGCGAACGCCGGCCCCCGCTCGCCCGGTTGCCCGGCACCGGCGGCGAGCGCGGCCTCGTAGTACCCGGTGAAGGCGGGCTCGGCGGCGCCCCACTCCTCGGCCAGCCGCACCGCGTCCGGGACGTCCTCGGCGAAGACGAACGACACCTCACCGGTGCCGGGCCGCTCGGGGACCGGGGCCTCGCGCAGGGCCCGGGCGAGGGCAGCGCCGTCGGAGCCGGTGACGGCGAGGCGGTAGTCGTGGGCGCGGCGGCCCACGGCCAGTGTGTGGGCGACATCGGCAAGGGCGACCGGGGCGTCGCCGTCGAGGTGATCGACGAGGTGGTCGGCCAGGTTCGCGGCGGCCGTGGCCAGTGCGGTCGCCGTACGGGCGGACACCACCAGCACCTGCGAGGGGCGCGAGTCCCCGGTGACCGGAGCGGGCGGAGCCTCCTGGAGGACGGCGTGTGCGTTGGTGCCGCCGATGCCGAAGGAGCTGACCCCCGCACGCAGCGGACCCTCCGCGGTCCAGGGCACGGTGTCCGTGCTGACCTTGAAGGGGCCGGCCGCGAAGTCGATGGCCGGGTTGGGGGTGCGGTGGTTGACGGTCGGCACCAGCGTCCGGTGTTTCATCATCAGCACGGTCTTGATCACGCCCGCGACACCGGCCGCCGCGTCCAGGTGGCCGATGTTGGACTTCACCGAGCCGATGGCGCAGAAGCCGGTGTCGCCGGTGGCCTCCCGGAACGCCCGGGTGAGCGCCGAGACCTCGACCGGGTCGCCGAGCCGGGTGGCGGTGCCGTGCGCCTCGACGTACCCGATGGAGCGCGGGTCGACGCCGGAGACGGCGTGCGCCTCGCGAATGACCGCGGTCTGCCCGGCGGCGCCGGGGGCGGCGAAGCTGACTTTCTCGGAGCCGTCGTTGTTGGTCGCCGTGCCCTTGATGACCGCGTGGATGGTGTCCCGGTCGTCGATCGCGTCCCGCAGGAGCTTCAGGACCACCACGCCCACGCCGTTGCCGACCACGGTGCCGCTGGCGTCGGCGTCGAAGGTGCGCACGTACCCGTCCTCGGACAGGATCGCGCCCTCCTCGTACAAGTACCCCTTCGCCTGCGGCACCTTGACGGTGACACCGCCCGCCAGCGCCATGTCGCACTCGCCGTTGACCAGGCCCTGGCAGGCCAGGTGGATGGCGACGAGGGAGGTGGAGCAGGCCGTCTGGACGGAGTAGCTGGGACCCTTGAGGTCGAGCTTGTACGACAGCCGGGTGGCCAGGTAGTCCTTGTCGTTGCCGACCATCACCGCGAAGTGGCTGGAGGTGGCGGTCTGGTCGACGTTGGGCAGGACGTGCTGCTGGAGGTAGGTGTTGACCGCCGCTCCGGCGTAGACGCTGATCAGCCCGTCGTAGCGGCCCGGGTCGTAGCCGGCGTGCTCCAGCGCGGCGTGACCGGACGTCAGCAGGACGCGGTGCTGCGGGTCGGTCACCGCGGCCTCGGCCGGCGTGAACTGGAAGTACCCGGTGTCGAACAGGTCTACGTCCGGGATGATCCCGTGGGCCGGCACGTAAGCCGGGTCGTCCAGCAGCCGAGGGGGCACCCCGGCTTCCGCCAGTTCCTCCCGGCCGAAGCGGGTGATGCCCTCGCGGCCCTCTCTCAGCAGACGCCAGAAGGAGTCCACGTCGTCGGCGCCGGGGAAACGCCCCGCCATACCGATGATCGCGACATCCGTCTCGGCTGCCTGGACTTCGTGGACCTCGTGGACCTCGTGGCTGCTCACTGGCCCGCTCTCCCTCTTCCGTGTGCCCGTCCCGGTGCGGGCGGGCGGTGGCTCTGGTACCGGCACCCGGTGGTGCTGCCGCGGTGACGGCTGATGACCGGCTCGCGCTCGTCGGTGTGGCTGCCGAGCAGCACGGCGAAGGCCGGCAGCAGGGTCAGGTACGCAGCGGCACCGGCGCCCCGGCCGGGCATCCGGAGGTTGCTTGCCACATGCCGTGGGAACCGGAGCTCCGCCGACCGCCGCCCGTGGCCGGGCAGGCCGAAGGGGAGCACCACCGCGAGGCAGGTCCCGGAGCGGGTGGCGCCGTCGCACACGGAGCCGCCCACGAACCGTTCCGTCCGTGCCCGGGACGCCCGTCCCGGGCCGGGGCACCCGTCGGCGAGCCGGTACCGGCGGCTCCTGGGTCCCGGGTCCAACGTGCGGACAGCGTCGGCGAGTTCGGACGCCAGGAGCCCGCGCAGCCGATGGGCGAACTCGGAGGTGACGGCGTCCAGCGCTCGGACCGTTCCGGCGGAGGGGACCACCGGATACGCAAGGCCACCGTGCACGGCGGCAGTCGACGACACTCGCAGTACCTCCCACACCACGGTGGCCCTCCCATGGCGCGGGCCCACCTCAGCTGTGGTTTCAAGAGTCGTCACGGGCGCTTCGGCCGTCACCACCCAACCGAGTAGAGCCGCCGACGTTTCCTCGGTGAGAAGCTACTCATTCAGGTGGGTTTAAAGGCGAGCCCGGGAGTTGTTGATCCGAAACAGTAGGGTGCTGGGTCGTTGACCCCGACTGTCGTGAACGATGCCCCGTCGGCGGGTGAACTCCGCCTGCGACTTCGAGGCGTTGGCCGTCACCAGTGCTCAGCAAGATCGTCGCGATCGGCCTGTCCCAGGTGAGCGTCGACCAGATCGAACAGGCACGTCGGGTTGACCGTCCCTTCCCGACGCACCTCCGACGCACCTCCGACGCACCTCCGGCGCACCGGCCACGAGCACCTCGTCACCGCTTCTCCGAGCTGCGGTGATGTCCCACGAACCGGAGCCGGCGGCGGTCGACCGGCCCGGTTCGCGGCCCGGGATCGCGGTGCTGACCAGATCACACCGTCAGGGGCAGGCACTCGGCGAGCAGGTCGACGACATCGCGCCAGGCTCGCTGCGCGTGCCGTGGGTGGTGGCCGACGCCGGGGAGCACGGTCTGGTCGACCGGCGGGTGGTGGAAGGCGTGCAAGGCGCCGCCGTAGACCACGAGGCGCCAGTCGACACCCGCGGCCTGTATCTCGGCGGTGAACGCGTCCCGTTGCGCGGGCGGCATGATCGGGTCCTCCGACCCGACCCCGGCCCACACCGGGCAGCGAATGCGCGTCGCCTCGCCCGGTCGGCCCGTGGTCAGTGCGTTGACTGTCCCGATCGCGCGCAGGTCGACGCCGTCGCGCCCGAGTTCCAGCACGATTGCGCCCCCGGTGCCGTAGCCGACGGCGGCGATCCGCTCGGGATCGGTCCGCGGTTCGGCGCGCAACACGTCGAGCGCCGCGTGGCCGATGTCCCGCATCCGGTCGGGGTCGGCGAGCAGGGGGATCACGCGCGCCAGCATCTCCTCGGGGTCGGTGAACCAGCGCCCGCCTTTGATTACGAAGGCGAGCGCCACGTACCAGGGTTCGGCCAGGGCGTCGGCCCGGCGGCGCTGGAAGTCGTTCAGCCCCGGCCCCTCGGGCCCGACCAGGACCGCGGGCCGGCGGTCGACACCGGCCCCCTGGCGAACATGCCACTGTTGACCTCGGTACGGATCGAGGCGGTCATCGCGTCCAACTGGAGCAAAGCTGCTTCAGCTGCCCCATCTTCCTGGCTGAATTCAAGCGCCCATTATTTCCTTATGCAGCGATTCTTTGCGGACGCCGTTGGAGTGCAACCTCTCCTATGACCGTCACCATGCTGAACGCCGTCTATTTTCAAGCTACTTGGCTGCCTCGCCGTGTTCTCTGCTCTCAGCGAAGTGCTCCGCGACTCCCACCGGAGCGGAGGGAAGTGCGTGTTCGCTTCGCCATACGTGAGGGTGGGACTGAACGCTCCCGCTTCTCCGACTGGTTGGACACCGGCTGAACAGACGGAGTCCGGGCCTTAAGGGGCCACGCAAGGACAGAGGAGTGAAATCGCATGAGCAACCGGCAGTTACCTCTCGAAGCACAGCAGATGATGCCTTACGCCCGCGGCAATGCCGGTGATGCCGCCAGCGTGGATGCGGTCTACAACCGTCTTCTCGACGACCGCATCATCTTCCTCGGCAGGGAAGTCGACGACGACATCGCCAACCGCGTTACCGCGCAGATGCTGATGCTCGCCACGGACCCCACCCGTGACATTTACCTGTACATCCACTCACCGGGCGGTTCGATCACCGCCGGCATGGCGGTCTACGACACCATGCAATACATCAAGAACGATGTCGTGACCATTGCTATGGGGTTCTGTGCCTCCATGGGCCAGTTCCTGCTCACTGCCGGCGCTCAGGGCAAGCGCTTCGCGCTGCCGCACACCAAGATCCTGATGCACCAGCCCTCGGCCGGCCTCGGCGGCCCGGCCTCGGACGTCAAGATCTATCTGGACCAGCTGATCAGCACCAAGCGGGAGATGGCTGAGCTCATCGCGTACCACTCCGGCCAGGACACCGAGACGATCAACCGTGACTCTGACCGGGACCGCTGGTTCACCGCCCAGGAGGCCAAGGACTACGGCCTGATCGACGAGGTCATGACGTCGACGGCGGATCATCCGAACCAGGGCGCGAACGCCTAGTCCTCCTTCCCGACCGACCAGCACACCCATACACCTCGGGAGGACCACGCCCAGTGAGCACGTCCATGCCCGCCGCAGCATCGCCCCCCTTCGGATCCGGCAACTTGCGTCCGGAGAGCCGCTATGTCGTGCCACGCTTCGTGGAACGCACGTCGCAGGGCACCAGGGAGTACGACCCCTACGCGAAGCTCTTCGAGGAGCGCGTGATCTTCCTCGGTCAAGCGCTCGACGACGTCGTGGCGAACGACGTCATGGCCCAGCTGCTGTGCCTCGAGTCTCAGGACCCTGACCGGGACATATCTCTGTACATCAATTCGCCCGGCGGCGGCCTCGCTCCGCTCACCGCGGTCTACGACACCATGCAGTTCGTGCGGCCCGACATCCAGACGGTCTGCCTGGGGCAGGCCAGTTCGGTGGCCGCCGTGATCCTGGCGGCGGGCACCGCCGGCAAGCGCATGGCCCTGCCAGGCGCCCGGGTCCTCCTCCAGCAGCCGCACAGCCCCGGCGCCCAGGGCCAGATATCCGACCTGGAGATCCAGGGTCGTGAGGTGCAGCGCCAGCGGGACTTGATCGAAGGGTTCCTCGCCCAGCACAGCGGGCGGGACATCGCACAGATCCACGAGGACATCGAGCGAGACCACGTCCTCACCGCCGAACAGGCCCTGGAGTACGGGCTTGTCGACCAGGTGGTGGCCCCTCGTTCCACCGCGATGGTGAGTTGACGCTGCGACCTGAGGCCCCGGCCCAGCCGGCGGGGCCCGGAAGCATGCCGACGCCGAGATGAAAACCTCCTTCCGCAGCTGACCGTCAGGCTGCGGGAAGTCGATCCCGAAGCGAAGCGAAGCAGGCACGGGTGCCGGTGGTCATGGAGTTTTTCCACGCTCTGTGACCACGGGAAGCCCGTGCCTGCGACCGCGTTTGACGCATTACCGGTCATCGGCGTTCTGGCGTTCTGGCGTTCTGTCCGGGTCAGGAAAATGGTCCATTTACCGACCGTTTTATTCAAGGGAATGCTTTCGGTCACGTGGTCGAACGGGCCCGGTCGCCTTTGGGGTGCCGACGACCTTGAGCGAAGGGATCTGGCGGCCTTGAACGTAGGGATATGGAAGGGAGTACCGCATGATTCACGCCACCCAACGCAGGGGTGGCGACTTTAATGGACTTGTGTGACCCCCGAGGTTGATGTTTTCTCTTGAAAAGGGGGAGGTGCCACGATGCGCGAGACCATGGAGAGGCGACGCCGCTCATCTGATGCCAGCGTCGCCGGGCCGGGGGATGGGACCGGCCATCGAAGACGCCGCCGGGTCGGCCCAGCACATGACTGAGACCGCCGCCGCGTTGCGCGCCCAGGAAGACAACGCCGCCCGCGCGCCCGCTGAATGCTGAAACAAGGCGTACTCCATGGCGCGATCAATCGGCAGAACGGGACGATGCAGGACTTCGACTTCACCACGACTCGGCCGAAGGTGCGTACCTGAGGCCCGCGACACCGTGAAGGGGATCACCATGAAGGAACTGTCGGCGACCGCCTTGGTCGAGCTGTGGAAGCTGGTGTACACCAGCTTCCGGTTCCCGTTCCTGCACGCCGCATTACGCCTGAAGTTATTCACCCTGCTCAAGGAGCGGCCGGGCAGCACCCTCGACGAGATCACCGGCGAGTTGGGGCTGGAAGAACGCGCGGGACACGTACTGATGCTGGGGTGCTGCGCGTTCGATCTGGTGCGTAAGGAAGGCGACGGGTATCAAAACACCGCCGCGACCGATCTCGTGGCGGGCGATCCGGACGACTTCATGCCCGTGATCACCCGCTACACCCACGAGATGCTGTACCAGCCGATGGGCTGGCTCTACGAGTCGCTGGTGAAGAACGAGAACCTGGGGCTGGATCGCGAACTGCTCGCCGGATCGTCGGCGACCACGCTCTACGAGCTCCTCGCCGAGGACAAGAACCTCGAGCAGGTGTTCACCGCCATGATGGAGCACCAGAGCCGTTCGGTGGTCGAGGACATCGTCACCGCCGTGGACTTCTCCTCGTATCGCAAGGTGCTGGACGTCGGCGGGGGAACCGGAACCAACGCCATCAGCTTCGCTCAGCGATGGCCACAGCTCCAGGCCACCATCCTCGAACTGCCGAACGTGGCGGAGATGGCGAACGCCCGGATCGCCGAGGTCGGCCTGTCCGAGCGGGTCCACGCGGTCGGAACCGACATCTGGCAGGACGAGTTCCCCACGTCTCACGACTGCGTCGTGTACTCCCGCTTCCGATCCCGCAGAACGCGAACGTCACCGTGACCGAGATCGAGCTCGACCAACCGACCTTCATACGCCAGTACTTCACCGCGCTGGAATTCATTCAGTACATGACCCTTGATCTCGGAAGAGCGCGGGAGACCGAGTCACGCAACCTCATCTCCGAGGCGGCCGGAAACCCCTGGTACCACGGCAGCACGATCGCCGCGGAGAACTCTCACTGAGGCAGTCGCACAGCTCAGGCATCGAAGGCAACAGCTGAGGAGAATGGAGCGATCGTGAATCTCCGGGGGCGCAA
Source organism: Streptomyces sp. NPDC050619 (assembly GCF_040654815.1). Classification (NCBI taxonomy): domain Bacteria; kingdom Bacillati; phylum Actinomycetota; class Actinomycetes; order Kitasatosporales; family Streptomycetaceae; genus Streptomyces; species Streptomyces sp. NPDC050619. Next base: position 93,661 of record NZ_JBFAIR010000012.1, read on the forward strand.
CTCTCTCACGGCCTATCAGCAGGACATCTGGGCAGCGAACTCCCTCTTCCCGGATCTCCCGCAGTTCAACTGCTTCATCACCGACCGGTTCACCGGCGAGGTTGACGTCGACCTGCTCAAGGAGTGTCTGCGCCGTGCGGCCGACCGCAACGACGCGTTCCGACTCCGGATCGACCCGGGGGACGGAACCCCGTGCCAGTGGACCGAGCACGAGGCGTTCGACATCCCGACGATCGACCTTTCCGGAACTCCCGCGCCGAGTGCGGCCTGTGAGATGTGGATCAAGGACGCGTTCGACGTCCCGTTCGAGGTGGAGCGCCGCCGGTTGTTCAAGATCGCGGTCCTCAAGGAGCGCGAGGACGTCGTCCACGCCTATGTCAAGGTGCATCACATCGTCGCCGACGCCTGGGGCCTGAACCTGTTCATGTCCCAGGTCCGCGCCGAATACGACCAGGTGCGGCGGACCGGGCAGTTCGACGGCCGGCCCGTGCCGTCGTACCTGGACTTCGCCGAGGACGAGCGCCGCTACCGGGGTTCGGACGATCACGAGCGGGACCGTGAGTTCTTCCAGGAGCAGTTCAGGGGCGTCACCCCGGCCTTCTTCCGCCGCGCCGCGCCGGCCGGCTCCCGGCCGAGTGCCCGCCACAGCTTCCTGATCGAGCGCGATCTCATCGAACGAATACGTGAACGCGGTCATTCGGTCTTCGCGTTCGTCGCCAGTGCCTTCTCCGTCTATCTCTCCCGGATCCACGGCAGCGACGAGGTAGTTCTGGGCGTGCCGCTGCTGAACCGGCCCACCGCCGGGCAGAAGCAGACCGTCGGCCATTTCGCCAACACCCTGCCGCTGCGGGTGACTCCCGCAGGAGACCGCACGATGAGCGAACTGGTCGCCGATGTGCAGGCCGCGACCCGGGCACTCAAACCCCACGAGCGATTCTCCCTGGGAGACCTGCTGCGCTCGGTACCACTCCAGGACAGCGGCCCCAAGCGGCTGTTCGACACCACCATCGCCTACCTGCGCTGGCCCGGCCCGCTCGACGTACAGGGCGTGGCGTACGAAACCGTCGTACAGGGCCGCGCCCACGACGACGACGTGCTGGCGGTCGTCGTCAACGAGCTGGACGACGTCAGCGATGTCCTGGTCGACATGGACTACGCCCTCGACGTCTTCGACGCGGACTTCCCCATCGAGTCGGTGGCCACCCACATCGAGGCGATCCTCAAGGGCACCCTCGCCCGGGCGGACCGCCCGCTGTCGCAGATCTCCATGGTCAGCGACGCCGAGCGCGCCGCGCTGATCGCGGCGGGCAGCGGCCCGGTGACCGACTACTCCCAGGACACCACGGTGCACGCGCTCTTCGAGCGGCAAGCGGCCAGGACGCCCGACCGGTTGGCCGTCGTCGCGGACGATCCCGCCCAGTCGCTCACCTTCGCGCAGCTGGACGCCTGGGCGAACTACGTCGCCCACCAGCTGCGCGGCGACGGCGTGCACGTCGGCGACCGAGTGGCCGTACTGGCCGAGCGCGGCCCGCAACTGGTCGCGGCCGTACTGGGGGTGCTCAAGGCAGGCGGCGCGTACGTACCGGTCGACCCGAGCCATCCCGCGCAGCGGGTCAGGTTCCTGGTGGCCGACAGCGGGGCGAAGTCCGTGCTGCTGGGCAGTACCGTGGCCGGTTCCCTGGTGGGGGACGCGGCACCCGTGCGGCACCTGGACGCCACCCCGAGCGCCGCGCCCGCACCCCCCGGACTCGCCGGTGGCCCGCGTGACCTCGCCTATGTCATCTACACCTCGGGGTCCACCGGGCGGCCCAAGGGTGTGCAGGTCGAGCACCGTTCCGTGGTGAACCGGCTGGAGTGGATGCAGCGCGGCTACCCCGTCGGCGGCGGGGACGTCCTGCTCCAGAAGACACCGACTACCTTCGACGTCTCGGTGTGGGAGCTGTTCTGGTGGGCGATCACCGGCGCCGGACTTGCGCTGCTCCCGCCCGGGGGCGAGCGGGATCCCGCGGCCATCCTCAAGACGGTCAAGGCGCACCGGGTGAGCGTGGCGCACTTCGTGCCCTCGATGCTCGGCCCCTTCCTCGACCTGCTCGAGGAGACTCCGGAGCTTGTGGACGACATCGCGTCCCTGCGCCAGGTGTTCTGCAGCGGTGAGGCGCTGACGCCCGCTCAAGTGAACCGGTTCAACCGGGCCTTCGCCGCGGCCGGCGCCGCGGCGCCACGACTGGTCAATCTCTACGGCCCGACCGAGGCCACGGTCGACGTCACGTACTACGACTGTCCGGGCAAGGCGGCCGAGGAGGTACGGCGGGTACCGATCGGGCGGCCGATCGACAACATCCGGCTCTACGTGGTCGGGGCACACGGCGACCTGCAACCCACCGGGGTGCCCGGTGAGCTGTGCGTCGCGGGCGTGGGCGTGGCACGCGGCTACCTGGACCGGCCCGCGCTGGACGCGGCGGCGTTCGTGGCCGACCCGTTCACACCCGGCGGGCGGATGTACCGGACCGGTGACCGGGCGCGATGGCTCGCGGACGGCACCCTCGAATGCCTGGGCCGCCTGGACGACCAGGTCAAGATCCGTGGAAACCGGGTGGAGCTCGGCGAGGTGCGCGACCGCCTGACGGCCTTCCCGGGCGTCCGGGACGCGATCGTCGTGGACCGCGACTCACCGGCTCGCGGCGTCCACCTGGTGGGCTACTACGTCGCGGATGAGGAAGTGCGGCTCACCGACCTCCGGGCCCGGCTCCTGGAGTTGTTGCCGGAGTTCATGATCCCGGCGTTCTTCGTGCGCATCGACCGGATCCCGCTCACCGCGAACGGCAAGGCCGACCGCCGAAGGCTGCCCGCTCCCGCAGTGGAGACGGACGCCAGGGCCGCGGCGCCGGCCAACGAGATCGAGGCGAAGATCGCGGCGGCCTGGTCGGTCGTCCTCGAAACCGACGAGATCGGCGTCGACCAGGACTACTACTCCCTGGGCGGGGATTCGATCCTGATGCTCCGCATCCAGGCCGAGGCCCGGCGTGCGGGCGTTCACTTCACCCTGGCCGACATGGTCCGCAATCCCACCGTGGCGGCGCTCGCCGCGACCGCGACCACCTCGTCGCACAACGGGCAGGACACCCCGCTGGAGCCGTTCGCGCTGGTGTCCGGAGTCGACCGCGCGCGGCTGACCGGCCTGGCGGACGCCTATCCGGCGACACGGCTGCACCTCGGACTGCTCTACCACAGTCGCGAACACGAGAAGACGGCCGTGTACCACGACGTCTTTTGCTACTCCCTCAAGACGGACTGGAACGAGGAAGCGCTGCGCCGCGCCTTCGACAGCCTGGTGCGGCGCCACCCGGTCCTGCGCTCCGCGTTCGACCTGGGCGGATACTCCGAACCCCTGCAACTCGTCCACCAGGAGGCCGACGGCGGACTGGAGATCGCGGATCTGCGCGACCTCGGCGAACAGGAGGCGCAGGCCGAGATCGCCCGGCACGTCGAGGAGCGGCGGTACCACGAGTACCGGCTGGACCGCCCGCCGCTCTACCTGTTCCGCGCGCACGTCCTGAACGCCTCCGTGGAGCTGGTGTTCAGCTTCCACCACGCGATCTTGGACGGCTGGAGCGTGGCCACCCTCGTCCGCGAACTGCTCCAGGACTTCCTCCACAACGCCGGGCAGCCCGTCGCCGCCGTCCCGTCCGGACAGCTGCCGTCGCCCGCCCTCTACGTACGCGAGGAACGGCGGGCCCTCGCCTCCGATCTCACCAGGCGCTACTGGCAACGGCTGCTCGCCGGCGCCGAACTGGTCCAGATCGACGGGTTCCGGCCGTACGAGCCCGCGGGCGACGAGGGACTCATCGTCCACCAGGTGGAACTGCCGGACGGTCTCGCCACCGAGCTGCGCCTCGTGGCGCGCGCCCACGACCTGCCGGTCAAGTCCCTGCTGCTCGCGGCGCACTGCCTCACCCTGCGGCTGTTCTCCGACACGCCGGACATCACCACCGGCCTGGTCACGGGCGGGCGGCCGGAGGAGGCCGGCGCCGAACGGATCACCGGACTTTTCCTGGAGACGCTGCCGCTGCGCCTCGACACCCAGCCCCGTACCTGGATGGACTCGGCGCGCGAGGTCTACCGACAGGAGCGGGACAGCCATCCCCACCGGCACTACCCGCTCAGCGCCATCCAGGAGGACCGCGGCGGGGACGTCATTTTCGAAACGGCCTTCAACTACGTCAACCCGCACGTCCTCACCTCGCTCTTCGAGAACACCGACATGGAGCTGAGCGACTTCAGGACCTGGGAGGAGACGAACTTCAAGCTCCTGGTCAACGCGGTGATCGACCCGGTGGACCAACGCCTGTGGCTGCGCATGGACTGTGACGGACGTACCTTCTCCCGGTCACAGGTGGAAAGCATCGGCCGGACGTATCTCGCCGTCCTGAAGCGGATGACCGAACATCCCGACGCCGACGCGGACTTCGCCTTCCTGTGCGATCCGGAGGCCATGGCGGCACTGCGGGCCGGCTCCGAGTCCGGCACCGGCGGCGACACGCCCAGGGACGTCATCCGGCGGATCGACGAGCACGTCGCGCGTACTCCGGACGCGGTGGCCGTCTCCTGCGGATCGCGGCAGTGGACGTACGCACAGCTCGACGAGGCCGCGAACCGGGTAGCCCGCGGACTGATCGGCGCCGGAGCCCGGCCCGGATCGACCGTCGGCATCGCCATGGACCGTTCGCCCGAAACGCTGGCCACCGTGCTGGGGGTCGGGAAGTCCGGCGCCACCTGCGTCCCGCTCGACGTCAGTTATCCGCCGGCCAGGCTCGCGGCGATGGTCGCCCAGGCCGACCCGTTGCGGATCATCACGCACGAGACGCACGCGCACCTCTTCGAGGACTCCTGTCGGCTGCTGCGCGTGGACGACCTGCTCGCCGCCGAGCCGGACCCCGGCGGCGCACCGCAACTGCCGGACATCACCGGCGAGACCGTCGCCTACCTGCTGTTCACTTCCGGGTCCAGCGGCGAACCCAAGGGCGTCGAACTCCCGCACCGCGTGCTCGCCAACTTGATGCGGTGGCAGATCCCCTCCGCCAGCGGCGCGGCGGGCGGCAAGACCCTTCAGTTCGCGCCGCTGAGCTTCGACGTGGCGTTCCAGGAGATCTACTCCACCCTGTGCGGCGGTGGCACCCTCCAGCTGATCGCCGAGGAGGAGCGGCGCGACATGCCGGCGCTGCTGCGTCTCCTGGACCGCGAGGAGGTGGAGCGGGCCTTCATGCCCTGTGTCGCACTCCAGCAGCTCGCGGAGACCTCCCAAGCGCTGGGCATCCGGCCCCGCGCGCTGCGGGTCGTGATCTCCTCCGGAGAGCAGCTGCGGATCACCGACGAGATCCGGCGGTTCTGCGCCGCGCTGCCGGGCACCGTGCTGGAGAACCAGTACGGACCGACCGAGACGCATCTGCTGACCCATCACACGATGACCGGCGACCCGGCCGGCTTCCCCGACCTGCCGCCCATCGGCAACCCGTTCGACGGGATCGAGATCCACCTGCTCGACGGGCTGATGCAGCCGGTGCCGCCCGGCGCGAAGGGGGAGGTCTACGTCGGCGGAGTGTGCCTGGCCCACGGCTACCGCAACCGGCCCGACCTCACCGAGCAGCGCTTCGTACCGCATCCCTCCGGCGAGCCGGGCGCCCGCCTCTACCGCACCGGAGACCTGGCCAGGGTCATGCCCGACGGAAACCTCGTGTGGCTCGGCCGCGCCGACTCCCAGGTGAAGGTGCGCGGCTACCGGGTCGAGCTCGCCGAGGTGGAGATCGCGATCGCCAAACTCGCCGAGGAGCAGCCCGGTATCCGCGAGGCCGCGGTGGTGGCCCGGCGCCGGGAAGGCGCCGACGCGTTCCTCGCGGCGTTCCTCGTCGGTGACGCGGCGGCCGTGGACCTGGACGAGGTGCGGACCCGCCTGCGCACGGTGTTGCCGGACTACATGATGCCCTCGCACCTGGAGTGGCTGCCGCGCCTGCCCCTGACGCCCAGCGGCAAGCGGGACGACGCACTGCTGCGCCGTATGCCACTCGCCGCCCCGGCGGCGGACGCCGCCCCGCCCGCTGACGAGTACGAGAAGGCACTGGTGGGCATCCTGGCGGAACTCCTGGAGCTGCCCTCGCTCGGCGTGCGGGACAACTTCTTCGACATCGGCGGTACCTCGCTGACCGCGATGCGGCTGGTGATGACGATCGAGCAGCGCTACGGCGTAAGCGTCCCGCTCTCCGCGTTCGTCGCGGCGCCGACCGTGTCCGGGCTCGCGGAGCGGCTGCGGGCCGGGGACTCGGCGGCGGAGTTCGACCCCGTCGTGCCGATCCGCACCCAGGGCGGCAAGCCACCGCTGTTCCTGGTCCACCCGCTCGGCGGCCACGTGCTGTGCTACGTACACCTCGCCCGCCACCTGCCGCACGACCAGCCCGTCTACGCGCTGCAAGCTGCCGGGACCGTCCCCGGCACGGAACCCCTCAGCTCCGTCCCCGAGCTGGCCGACAGCTATCTGCAGGCCATACGCCGGGCGTGCCCTGAAGGCCCGTACGTCATCGGCGGCTGGTCGTTCGGCGGCTTCATCGCCTTCGAGATGGCGCGTCAACTACGGCGCACCGATCCGGGTGCCCTCCAGGGCACCGTGCTGATCGATCCGATCGCCGTCAAGCAGGGAGAGCGGCCCGACGTCGCCGACCACTCGCTGCTGGAGTGGTTCTTCTGGGAGCTGCTGTGGATGGAGCGCGGCGGGACCGCGCCGGTGATCTCGCTGCCGGACGGGCTCGAGGACGAGGCGAAGTTCGACTTCATCGTCGAGCACGCCACACAGGCCGGCGTTCTGCCGGCGGGCAGTTCACGCACCACCGTGCGGCGCCTGTTCGGGATGTTCAAGGCGCACTGGCACGCGATCCTCTCCTACCAGCCCGAACCGGGCGACGAGGACCTGGTACTGCTCCGCGCCACCTCGGAACTGCCCGAGATCCTCCAGCCGATGCACGGCGCCGCACAGAGCCTGCACGAGGACCCCACCAACGGCTGGCAAGCCCTGGCCACCGGCCGGCTCCAGGTGGTGGACGTTCCCGGTGACCACCTGGTCCTCCTGGAGGAACCGCACGTGAACGTCGTCGCCCAGACAGTCACAGAAGTGATGGCCGACCGCTTCGGTCGGCGGCCGTCGGACAGGAGCGGGAAATGACGCAGCACTCCACACGCAAGGCCCTCATCATCGGGGCCGGGATCGGCGGGCTGGCCGCCGCGTCCGCGCTGCGCCGGGTCGGTGTCGAGGTCCAGATCTTCGAACGGGCTCCCGAACTGCGTCCGGGGACCACGGCGGTCTCCTTGATGGCCAACGCGATCCTGGCGTTGCGCACCCTGGACATCGACATCGCCCCGGGTCTGGTCAAGCGCGGTGAGATCTTCGACGAGCTGAAGTTCCTCACCAAGCGCGGCCGGCCGATCAGGGCGATTCCGTTCCGTGAACTCGCCGACCGGCTGGGCGCGTCGAACTACGCCGTCCACCGGGCCGATCTCCAGCAGACGCTGCTGGACGCGCTCGGAGACGATCAGGTCATCGAACTGAACGCCGCGGCCACGGGGTTCGCCTCCGGCGACGACGGAGTCGAGGTGACCTTCGAGGACGGGCGGAAGGCCTCGGGCGACATCCTGATCGGCGCGGACGGCTTCAACTCCGCGATCCGCCGGCAGATCGCGGACGCCGACGAGCCGCGGCCCGGCAACTACCTGTGCTGGCTGGCCACAGTGCCCTTCAGCCATCCGCGGATGACCAAGGGCTACGCCGCGCACTACTGGGGACGGGGCCAGCGCTTCGGCCTCGCCGACATCGGCCACGGCCGCGCGTACTGGTGGGGGACGAAGAACATCCCCGCCTGGGTCTCCGGGAGCCCGCGGCTCGGCAAGGAGAAGATCGCCGGCCTCTTCGCCGGCTGGGCCGACGAGGTACGGGAGGCGATCCGGGTCACCCCCGAGGAGACGATCGTCAGCATCACCGCCCAGGACCGCCCGTTCCTCGAGCGGTGGGGCACCGGACGCATGAGCCTGCTCGGGGACGCGGCGCACCCGATGCTGGTGAGCCTCGGCCAGGGCGCGGCGCTCGCCATCGAGGACGCCGTCATCCTCGCCGAGCACCTCAAGGAGGCGACGGACCTGTCCTCGGCTCTGCGCGGATACGAGGACCAGCGCCGGCCGCGGACCGAGGGACTGGTCGCCGCGGCCCGTGCGCTCAGCGAGACGGAGCAGCTGGAGGGACCGGTCTCCGCCCGGATGCGCGACCTCTACTTCCGGTTCGCGCCCATGTCCAAGTTCACCAGCCAGAACGAAGCGGTCCTCACCTGGCCACCGCTGGGATGACCACGCCCCGTGACCGTCGGCGGCCGACCCAGCGCGAGTACCCACGGACCCGCCGCGACGACGGACATTCCAGCCCACCGGACCGCCCGCGTCCCTCCCAGGAGCAAGCCATGGATCTGTCCAACCCCCTGTTCACCCTCGACCCGTACGGGACCGATGTCCACGCAGAGGCCTGGAGGATCCACGGTTCTTGATGAACAGCAGGAACTGGGGAGCCTTACAGCGCGGCGAGGTCCCCGAGGGCTGGCCCCTGATGAAGATCATCACAGGCCAGAACATGGGAACCGCCGACGGCGCCGAGCACCGGCGGCTGCGCGGGCTGGTCTCCCGGGCGTTCACCCCACGCCGGGTGGAGGCCCTGCGGCCGGGGATCCAGCAGATCGTCGACGACCTGCGAGCTGTTCGGCGTGCCCGACGAGCAGCGGGCGCCACTGCACGCCCTGTGCAACGCGGTCTTCGACACCACCTCCCAGCCGGAGGAGGTCGTCGCCACCGGGCAGGGTCTGTACCGCTTCATGGCCGAACTGGCCGAGAGCAAGGCCGCCGAGCCCGGCGACGACCTCACCTCCATGCTGGTCGAACACGGGACCGACGGCACCATCACGCTGGGCGAACTCGTCGACACCCTCATCCTGGTCCTGGCCGCCGGACACCAGACGACCGTCAACTTCTTCACCAACTCCCTGCTTGCCCTGATCACCCACCCCGAGCAGCTGGAGCTGGTGCGCGCCGGGGACGTCTCCTGGGAGACGGTGACCGAGTCGGCGCTGGCGTGGGAGTCCCCGGTCAGCCAAAGTCCGTTCCGCTACCCGACGCAGGACATCGAGATCGGGGGCACGGTCATCCGCGAGGGCGAGCCGGTGATGATGTCCTACGCGGCGCTCGGACGGGATCCGGCACACCATGGCCCGCTGGCCGCGTCGTTCGACGTCGTCCGTGACACCCGCCATCTGTCCTTCGGCCATGGACCGCACTTCTGCGTGGGCGCTCCGCTGGCCCGGCTGGAAGCACACATCGCGCTGCCGGCCTTCTTCGACCGCTTCGATGCCGAACTCGCCGTCCCGGCCAAGGAGGTGGAGCGGTTTCCCTCGCTGGCGCTCAACGGCATCCGCGCACTTCCCGCCGTGATCAGGCCGCGTGCGGGGGCGGTTGCCGGTGTCTGAGGGAACCGTCCGCTACGAGGAGTCGCCGGTTGACTTCCGGATCACGGCGCCGCAGAGGGACCGCAGGGTTCACCCGGCCGCCAGCCTGCGGATGGCTGCCTGTCTGTCACCGGCCCAGTCCCGGACCGTCCGGGCGGCGACTTCTACGAGCGGCACGAGTTCCCGTACGAGATCGTCCGCGAGATGGGCCGTATGGGCCTGTTCGGGCTGCCGTTCCCGGAGGAGTACGGCGGCATGGGCGGCGACTATCTGGCGCTCGGCATCGCCCTGGAGGAACTGGCCCGGGTGGACTCGTCGGTGGCGATCACCCTGGAGGCGGGCATCTCGCTCGGCGCCATGTTGCCGCCCAACTTGAAGGGGAGCGCTCGGGTGAGCTCCTCGGCGCGTTCGGCCTGACCGAGCCGGACGGCGGCAGCGACGCCGGTGCCACCCGGACCACGGCCCGTCTGGACCCCGACACGGACGAGTGGGTGATCAACGGCACCAAGTGCTTCATCACCAACTCGGGTACGGACATCACGGGGTTGGTGACCGTCACCGCCGTCACCGGCCGTAAGCCCGACGGCAGGCCGCGGATCTCGGCGATCATCGTCCCGTCCAGCACCCCGGGCTTCACCGCGGCGGCCCCCTACTCGAAGGTCGGCTGGAACGCCTCGGACACCCGCGAGCTGTCCTTCGCAGATGTCCGCGTCCCCGCGAGGGCCGGGGCTACGCGCAGTTCCCGCGCATCCTGGACGAGGGGCGGATCGCCATCGCGGGGCTCACGACCGGTCTCGCGCAGGGCTGCGTGGACGAGTCGGTGAAGTACGCGCAGGAACGTCACGCCTTCGGCCGGCCCATCGGCGCCAACCAGGCCATCCAGTTCAAGATCGCCGACATGGAGATGAGGGCCCACACCGCTCGCCTGGCCTGGCGGGACGCGGCCTCCCGTCTGGTGTCCGGCGAACCGTTCAAGAAGGAGGCGGCCCTGGCCCGATCGCCGTGGACAACGCCCGTGACACCACCCAGATCCACGGCGGCTACGGCTTCATGAACGAGTACCCGGTGGCCCGTATGTGGCGCGACTCCAAGATCCTGGAGATCGGCGAGGGCACCAGTGAGGTGCAGCGGATGCTGATCGCACGGGAGTTGGGGCTGGTGAGCTGAGTCCCGCCGCTCGCACGATGACGGCCCGTTGTCCGAACCTCGGCCCGGACAGCCAGACATGACGGAATACGCCGTTGTCTCCCTGGCAGGGACACAGCAAGCTGACGCTCATGGGGAGCCTGGGGGAGTTGCCACCGTACGAAGACGTGTCGCCGCACGAGGTCCGGGACGCCGCCGGCTTCATCGCGTCGATGCAGCGGCTCAAGGAGCGCTCAGGGCTGACGTATCGCGAGCTCGAGGAGCGAGCCGCCCGCAGTGGTGACGTCCTGGCGCGCAGCACGCTCGCCGACGTACTGCGCCGGACGAGCCTGCCCCGCCCCGAGGTTCTGGCCGCGTTCGTCCGGGCCTGCGGGGACGGCGAGCGGGTCGACGTCTGGCTGGCCACCAGAGACCGGCTCGCCGCCGCCGCACGCACGACTGCGGCGCCCGTCCCGGCGCGCGACGTCGACACCGATGCTCAACCGCGGACTGAAGCGGCTACGATCGCGCCGCCCCGCCGACCCAGAGCCGCCACAGTCGCCGGCGCGACCACGCTGGTGGTCCCGATGCTGGCCCTGGTCGGCTGGGGGCTGCTCTCCGCCGACTCCGCCGAGCCGACGACACCGGCTTCTCCCGCCGACGGATGGGTCACCATCCGCCCCGCCCGCACACCCGATCTCTGCCTGACCGACGGACGCACCCGCGACGGCTCCTACGACAGCGCCGTAGCCGTCCAACTCCCCTGTGCCGAGGCCCCCGTACCGCGCACCTACCTCGAACCGGTGGGCGAAGGGCTCTACCGCATCCAGTGGCACCATCCGGAGATGGGAAAGGGATGCCTGACGGTCATGGGCGCGGACCAGATCAAGGGCATGCTCGAACCCCGCCAGAATTGCGCGCAGGGCACCCTCTTCCGCCTGGAACCCACTGCCGGGACCTTCCGGCTGCGCCCGGCCACCAGCAGCGGGTGCATCGGCATCGCAGGCGACGACACCACCACGGGCGCCGAGGCGATCGAGGAACGCTGCTCGGGCGCGGCAGATCAGCGCTTCCTCGTCCGGGCGGGCTGACGGCCCCGTGCGGCCGATCGGGTTCCGTCCAGCGTCCAGGCACGCCGCACTGCTCCGGACCGCTCAGCGGTTCAGGCAGATCGGCGGACGCCCCACAGTCTTGTGGGTGTGCTTGGGTGCGGGCAGGCGTCAGCCGGCCAGCCTGTTCATCTTGCGGATCTGCTTGTCGAAGGTCCGGGCGGGAGCGACGCGGCGCAGTGTGCTCGCGCGTCCGGCCATGGGGCCGGCGGTGTGGCGCACCTTCGGTTTGGCGTCGGTCGCTGCCGCGACGATCACCTTGGCGACGACGGCGGGGGCGTCGCCGTCCCTGATCGCCTCCGCCATCACGCGGTCGACGGTGCGCCGCTGCTTGTCGTAGACCTCGAGGGGCATGTCGGGCTGCGCGCTGCTGCGGTACTCGCGGTTGAACCGGGTGGCGCTCACGTATCCGACCGCCTGAGCGATCTGGGCAGCGGTGGCGTGGCCGCCGAGCAGGCGCCGTCGTGCCTCCTGCAGCCGCAGGTGCTTCTGGTACTTGAGGGGGCTCATGCCGGTGGCCGCTTTGAAGTGCCGGTGCAGGCTGGCGGGGCTCATGTGCGCCGCGGCGTCGATCGCGTCGATGCTGAGCGGCTCGGTGCAGTGCGCGCAGATCCATCGGGCCACTTCGCGTACCTGAGTCGTAGCCGAGTCCGCCAGCGACGCCGACCGCATTCGCGTTCTCAAGGAACATGAAAGCGGTGCCCACACGCCTGGCTTTGTACGCGGGAGCTGACATCACTTGTCGCTCGGAGCGGAGAGCGCCCGGTTTCGCCAGGGAGGAACCGGTGTCGCGAGCGGCGTCATGCCGTCGCGACCACCGGTCGTGTTCAGGGCGTATGTCGAGTCTCAGCCACGCCAGTGCACTTTGAAGACCCACGCATGCTGCCCCGCCTTGCGTGCGGCTTCGGGGACGTCGATCACCAGCGCCCCGTTGCCGAGAGTCCATGTCAGGGGCCGGCCGTGGCCGAGCATCGTCACCTTGTCGCCGCTGCGGATCGGGATCGGTGCTTCGACGGTGAGCTTGGTGCCCGGCTCGGCCAGGGAGTGGATGTAGAAGGCCTCGTCCGGGCGGATGGTGAACCGCAGGTCCTCGCCCAGTTCGGCCATCCGGGACCAGTACGTGGTGTCGTAGATCGCCTCTCCGTTGGTGCGCAGCCAGCGGCCTGTCTCGCGCAGCCGGGTCTGCATGATCTCAGGGATGGTGCCGTCGGCACGTGGGCCGATGTCGAGGAGGAAGTTGCCGTTCTTGGAGACGATGTCGACGAGGCTGTGTACCACCTCTTCGGTCGTCATGTAAGCGTCGTCCGGTGTCGCCTGGTTGTAGCCGTAGCTGAAGGGGTCCAGGCCGCGGCTGGACTCCCACTTGGCGACGACCGTGTTGTCGTACGTCGTGTACTCGGGCGTGGTGAAGTCGTGGAAAGCGATGCCCGCACGGTCGTTGACGGTGACCTCGATGGGCCGGGGGCGGTTCTTGGCGTGGTTGAGGTATTCGGCGAGGACGTTCAGGCTGTCGTTGGCGCCGCCGATGTCACACCAGATGAGCTCCGGGTCGTAGCCGTGGATCAGCTCCAGCATCTGCGGGGCCTGGTAGTCCTTCACGAAGTCCTTGCCCGCGGTGTAACCCGTGTACGGCTCCGGCTCCTGGGTGTATGGGTTGCGTGGGGCGTGGCCCATCCAGGGATTGTCCGGGTTGAACCACTCGGGCATGGAGAAGTAGAGCCCGCGGTGGAGTTCGGGCGTGTAGCGGCGGGACGCGTCGAAGAGTTCCTTGATGAGGTCCCGTTTCGGGCCCATTTTCACTGAATTGCGGTCGGAGACCTTCGTGTCCCACAGGGCGAAGCCTTCGTGATGCTTCGAGGTCAGCACGTGGTACTCCGCGCCCGCGTCCCGGAACAGTTCGACCCAGGCGCGAGGATCGAACTTCTCCGCCGTGAACATCGGGATGAAGTCGTCGTAGGCGAAGTTCTCGCCGTACTTCTCGCGGTGGTACCCGTAGACGGCGTTCGCGGGGTCCTGCATGTGGTTCCAGTACCACTCGGCGTACTGCTTGCCGACCGGCGACCAGGCCGGCACCGAGTAGACACCCCAGTGGATGAAGATGCCGAACTTGGCGCCGTGGAACCAGTACGGCGCCTGGTGGCCGGAGAGAGAGGCCGCAGTGGGCTGGTAGTCGGCGACTCCGAGGGTCAACCGGCTTTTCTGCGCGGCGGCTTGAGATCCTCGCCCGGTGACGGTCACCGAGCCGTCCCGGGCCGTGCCGGGGGCGGTGCCCGCACGGTTGCGGATGCCCACGCGGACGCGGGCCTGCTCGCCGGGGTCCAGACGGCGGACACGACCGGCCTCGACCGTGCGGGCTCCCGGAACCTCGACGCGCACCGACACGCCGTCCGCGGCCAGGACGGCGACCGTCCCCGCGTTGACGACGGTGGCTTCGACGCTCTGGGCGCCGGACGACTCAAGGAGCGAGTTGGTGGACCGGGCCCCGCGCAGAGCCAGCGCGCGCCCCTGAGCGGCAGGTTGCAGGGACAGCGCGAACACGTGGAGCGAGGTCTTGTTCGCCTCCGCCGGGTTGATCACCGGAAGCGTGATCGCTACGGCGTCGCGCCGTGGATCGAGCCACAGCTCGGACGTGCCGATCCCCACACGGTGTTCGTCCCTGGTGCCGTCCGGTCCGTAGCGGTACGGCACCGACAGAGATCCGCCCGCGGAGTACCAGTCGGAGCCGCCGAGGGTGGCGGTCGTGGTCGAGCCGTCCGTGTAGTGGACCGTAGCTGTGCCGGAGGCGTTGCCATAGCTGCCCGCGGTGAGAAAGACGGCCGAGAGGTAGCGGCCTTTGGGCAGTTCGGCGCGCTGGCCGAGTGCGACGACATTGTTCTTCGCGCCGTCAGCGGAGGCCGGGAAGACGAAGGGCACGCCGTCGACTTCGACACGGCCCGTCGGAAGTTCCTCCCCCGGGAACGTGTAGCCCGAGCCGTCGAAGTCGCCGCCCCGTGCGGAGGCGGTGTCGATGCCGTCGTTGTCGTAGAGGGTGTCGAGCGGGACAGGGACGGGGTCGGGGACGGGAGCCCACGGCCCGGCGTGCTCCGGGAGTGGTTCGGCGGCGTGTGCGGCGGTGGCCGAGGTGAGGGGAAGGGCTGCCGTGGCGGCGACTCCGGCCGCAGCGCCCAGGACCTGACGTCTCGGATACGTACCCATGAGCGGCTCCAATTCATCGGAGGTCTGATGATTGAGGGGACTCGCTGCGGTGTCAACAGGACGGGCAGGGAGGGCAATTAGAGAGATAGGTAGGACGACACAGTGGATGGCTCGGGCGCATGTACCGATCGAATATGCCGCTTCCTGCTTGCTGGAAGCAGCGTCCTACTCCGCGCCCGCGGTCTTCACGGCGGCTGACTCCGCCGGGGCGGGGACCTCTGTCGGGGGTCTACGGGGGATGAGGCTCGCGAAGGTGAAGGAGAGGACACCGGAGCCGACGCCCAGGGCCAGGACGGCACGCAGGCCGTTCTGGGTCGGGAAGTGCACGCCGTGGAAGTCGGTGGTCATGTGCGCCAGGATCAGGCCGGCGACGGCGCTGGAGACGGTCGTGCCGATGGAACGCATAAGGGCGTTGAGGCCGTTGGCGGCGGCGGTCTCGGACACCGGCACGGCTTCCATGATCAGCGCGGGCAGCGCGCCGTAGGCGAAGCCCACTCCTGTCGCCACGATGCAGGAGGCCACGATGGCCTGCCAGAGCCCGGACATCATCACCATGGTGAGCAGGTAGCCCGCCCCCACGATCACGGACCCGATCATGAGCGTCACCCTCGGCCCCTTGGTCTTGGTGATGCGCGCTCCGTACGGGGAGACCGCCATCATCGTCAGACCCTGCGGAGCCATGACCAGGCCGGTGACGACCAGGGACTTGCCCAGACCGTAGCCGGTGGCCTCAGGCATCGTGAGCAGCTGCGGCAACACCAGATTCATCGCGAACAGGGCGAGGCCCAGCGCCAGCCCGGCGAGGTGGGTGAGCAGTACCTGCGGTTGTGCGGTGGTGCGCAGGTCCACCATGGGCTGCGGGGCGCGCAGTTCGAACCAGCCCCACAGCACCAGCACGATCACGGCCACGGCGAACAGGGAGAGGACCGTACCGCTTCCCCATCCCCAGTCGGCGCCCTTGGAGACCGCGAGGAGCAGGCAGACCAGGCCCACCGCCATGCCGACCGCACCCATCAGATCGAAGCGCCCGCCCGTACGCACCTTCGACTCGGGCACCAGCAGCAACACGAGCCCGGCGGCGACCGCGCCGAGGGCCGCGGCCGCCCAGAACAGCACGTGCCAGTCGAAGTTGTCGGCGATGACCGCGGCGGCGGGCAGGCCCAGGGCGGCGCCGACGCCGAGGGAGCCGAGCATCGCCGCCGTCGCCGCGGGCACTTTCTCGGCGGGCAGTACGTCGCGCATGATGCTCACGCCCAGCGGCACCACGCCCGCCGCCAGTCCCTGCAACGCCCGGCCGACGAGCAGGGGAGCGAGGGAGTCGCTCAGCGCGCAGATCACCGAGCCCAGCACGAGCAGGCAGATGCCGATCAGGAGCATGCGCCGCTTGCCGTACATGTCGCCGAGCCGGCCCGTCACGGGGGTGGAGACCGCGCCGCACAGCAGCGTGGCCGTGACGGCCCAGGCGGTGTCCGAGGCCTGGGCGTCCAGTAGTCGGGGCAGGAGGGGGACGATCGGGATCACCAGGGTCTGCGTCATCGCGCCGGCGATCCCGGTGAAGGCGAGTGTCGCCACCACGACGCCCAGACGCAATGACGGGAAATTCTGCGCCTGGGCGGTCGGCGGGTGTGCTCCGGACATGGGTGAGCCTTCCCTGTGGGGGGTGCGGGGTGAGAGCGGCCGCAACGGAACGGGCTGACGTCGGTGCGGACAGGGAGCAGGTGGGGGTTGCTCTTTCGGGCGGTGGGCCCGTGTGCGCCGGTCTAAAGCGCGTTGGAGGCCAGTGCGTCGTGCCAGGGAGTGCCGGTAGCGATGGCCTGACGCCACGGGCGGATGGCCTTGGGTGGCATGCCGACGGCCAGGACTCCGGTCAGCGTCTCGCCGGTGCGGTATGCGGCCACGAACCTGCGCTCGCTCAAGTCGCCTTCCACGACGGCCACTTCGTCGTGGCCGCGCAGATATCCGTACGCCTGGATCCTCATGTCGTACTGGTCGGACCAGAAGTAGGGCACCGGCGCGAACGGCTTGCCGGTCTCAGGGTGGAGCAGGTTACGGGCCGCGGCCATGCCCTGCTCGGCCGCGTTGGTACGGTGCTCGATCCGCATCGGTGTCCCGAACAGCGGGTTGTGCCAGCGGGCGACGTCCCCGGCCGTGTACACCTTCGGCGCGGCACGGCAGTACTCGTCGCAGAGCACGCCGTCGGCCACCGGCAGACCGCTGCCGCCCAGCCACTCGGTGTTGGGAAGCGATCCGACGGCCACCAACACCTCGTCGGCCTCGACCAGTTCGCCGTCCGCCAGACGTACGCCGCGCCCGGTCACTTCGGTCACGGTGACCCCGGTGCGCAGGTGCACGCCATGGTCGCGGTGGGCCTGCGAGAGGATCTGTCCGACCTCCGTGCCGACCGCGTGGGCCAGTGGCACCGGGGCGGGTTCGAGCAGGACGACCTCCACACCGAGCCGCCATGCCACGGCGGCGGCCTCGGCGCCGAGGAAGCCGGCGCCGACCACCACCAGGCGGCTGCCCGGCTTCAGCCTCTCCCGCAGGGCGAGCGCGTCGTCGAGCGTGCGCAGCACGTGGGCGTCACGATCACCGGGAAGGCGCCGTGGCCGTACACCGGTCGCGATGACCAGCCGGTCGTACGGCACCGTCGAGCCGTCCGCCAGCCGCACCAGACGCGCGGCGGGGTCGAGGCCGGCCGCGGCGACGCCGAGCCGCAGGTCGAGGCCGAGGGCGGCAAGGTCCTGCGGAGTCCGCAGGACCGTCCTGTCGGCGTCCCACTGACCGGACAGGACCTGTTTGGACAGCGGCGGCCGGTCGTAGGGCGGGTGGAGTTCGTCGCCGACCAGGGTCAACGTGCCGTCGTAGCCCTCCCGGCGCAGTGTCTCGGCCGCCGCCAGACCGGCGGCCGAGAAACCGACGACCACGATCCGTTTCACAGCTCGGCCAGGCGGATCGCCGCGGCCGGGCAGACGGCTACGGCCTCCCGTACGCCGTCGAGGAGTTCGGCGGCGGGGTGCTCCTCCAGCACCACGGCGACGCCGTCCTCGTCCCGTTGGTCGAACACGTCGGGGGCGGCCATCACACACTGTCCGGCCGCGACGCATTTCGGTTCGTCCAGCTCCACACGCATGGTCTCTCGTCCTCGGTTCTTCGGGGGTGGGGCTTCAGGTAGGGGGTTTTCAGGGGCGGCGGCCTTGCGGCTACCAGGCGACCGGCAGCTCGTACACGCCGTAGACCACCATGTCGTGACGGAAACTCAGCTCTTCCAGAGGTACGGCCAGACGCAGGTCCGGCAGCCTGCGCAGCAGCGCGGGCAGGGCCTCGTGCAGTTCCACGCGGGCGAGGGACTGGCCGAGACACTGGTGGACGCCGTATCCGAAGGCCACGTGTCCGCGGGCGTCGCGGGCGAGGTCCAGGACGTCGGCGGGCTCGAAGACGCTGTTGTCCCGGTTGGCGGAGGGCACACCGAAGACCAGCATCTCGCCCTCCCGTACGAGGTGACCGCCGACGTCGAGATCCTCGGTCGCCACGCGCACCAGCATGTCCTGGGCGATCGACAGGTACCGCAGCAGTTCCTCGACGGCGTCGGCGACCACCTTCGGATCGTCGGTGTCCCGGATCCGGGCGGCCTGGCGGGGGTTCTCCAGCAGGGCCAGCGTGCCCAGCGCGATCATGTTGGCCGTGGTTTCATGCCCTGCCATCAGGATGACCATGCTGTTCATGGCCACGTCGAGATGGGTGAGGTCTCCGGTGACCACCCGCTCGGTGACCAGCCGGCTGACGAGGTCGTCCCCCGGTTCGCGCTCCTTGCGCTTCACCAGGTCCAAGAGGTAGCCGAACAGTTCACCGCCCGCTGCCTGCCTCTCCTCCTGTGGGACTCCCTTGCGCATCAGCGTGGCGCTGCGTGTCTGGAAGAAGGCGTGGTCGTCGTAGGGCACCCCGAGCAGCAGCGAGATCACCAGGGACGGAATCGGCAGGGCGTAAGCGCGCACCAGGTCCGCCGGTGATCCTGTGGCGATCATCTCCTCCAGGAACCGGTCGACCAGCGACCGGACCTGCGGCCGCATCGCCTCGACCCGTTTGACGGTGAACTCGCCGGTGAGGGTGCGCCGGATACGGGAGTGCTCGGGGGCGTCCATCCGCGGGAACGCCTGCGGCTGGCCGCGCTGCTGGGTTTCCATCAGCTGCGGATAGCGATGCCCGTCGGCACTGAGCCGCGGATCGCCCAGTACCTGCTTGACATCGTCGTACCGGGTGACCGCCCAGGCGATGCGGCCATTGCTCAACCGTACCCGGGTCAGCCCCTCGGTACCCCGCCAACCAGCCAGCACGGGGGGCGGGTCGAAGGGGCAGCCGGGGGAACGGGTGCCGGGGTAGTCGGGAAGGCTGGTGTCGTCGTTCGGCTGGGTCTGGTCGGTCGCCGTACTCATGGTTGCTCCTGTGGGGGGAGGGGATGGACGAGCAGTGGTCCGCCGGAGCAGGGCGTGCGAGGCGCCTGCTCATGGGTGGTGTGTGGTGCTCCGCAGCGGGTGGGCCATCTCCATGCCGGGGTCAGCGGGGATGAAGGAGTCGGTCTCGTCCCGGATCCGGTCGAGGTGGTCGCGTACGTCCTCGGCCGTCAGCGCGGGGGTGGGGTAGCCCCGCGTCCGTGCGACGAAGAACCGCGCAACCTGTCCGGCACCTGCGGCGCAGACCTCACCGGACACCGGGCAGTCCTCGTGGCCAGGAAGGCGACCACGGGCGAGACCAGCGCCGGGTCGACGCTGCGGGTGAGGGTGTTCATCATCTCCAGGGCCGCGGGATCGGCGGGGCGGCCGTTCGCGCCGCCGATCCGCGAGTCCGCCAGGGATCCGGCGAGCATGCGGGTGGCGGCGACCGGCCCTCGTGCTGCAGGGCGCTCGAGCCGTGTCACCAGGCGATCGGCAGCGCGTGGACGCCGTAGATGCTCATGTCGTTGCGGAACGTGATCTCCTCCGGTGGCACCGCGAGCCGCAGGCCGGGCAGCCGGCGCAGGAGCACGGGCAGGGCGATCTCGAGTTCGGCACGGGCCAGGACCTGTCCGAGGCACTGGTGCACGCCGTGTCCGAAGGCCACGTGTCCGCGGGCGTCGCGGTCGATGTCGAGGCGCTCGGGGTCACTGACGAAGCCGGGATCCCAGTTGGCCGCCGAGAGGTTCATGACCAGGAGGTCACCGGCGCGGACGAGCTGGCCGCCGATCTCGATGTCCTCCGTGGCCATGCGGGTGACCACGCTGTGCACGACCGTGAGATGGCGCAGGAGTTCCTCCACCGCGCGCGAGACCACCTTCGGATCGTCCGTGTCGCGGATCCGCGCGAGGGTGTCCGGGTTCTCCAGCAGCGTGAGGGTGCCCAGCGCGATCATGTTCGCGGATGTCTCGTGCCCGGCGTTGAGGAGGATGAAGCCGTTCACAGCCAAGGTCTCGCGGCTCAGCTGCCCCTCATGGAGGTGCTCGCGCACGACACGGCTGATCAGGGCGTCGTCCGGCTCGCGTTCCTTCTTCCCGATGAGGTCGAACAGATAGCCGAGGATCGACCCTCTGGCCTTCTGCCTCTCCTCCTCCGTGGCGGTGCGGCTCATCAGGACGGAGGTGATGTCCTGGAAGTAGGCGTGGTCGTCGTAAGGCACCCCCAGCAGCATCGAGATCACCAGGGAGGGAATGGGCAGCGCGTACGCCTGGACCAGATCCGCGGGGCTGCCGGAGGCAACCATGGTGTCGATGAACTCGTTCGCCATCTCTTCGATCTGCGGGCGCAGGGCCTGGACCCGCTTGACCGTGAAGTCCTTGGTCAGCATGCGGCGCAGACGGGCGTGTTCGGGGTCGTCCATCCGGGGAAACATCTGGGTGCCGGGGCCCATGCTGATCTGCTGCATCGGGACCTCTGCGCTGATCCGCGGATCCGTCATCGCGCCCGTGACGTCCTCGTACCGGCTTACGGCCCAGGCGGCGTGGCCCCTGAAGTTCACCCGACGCAGACCACCCGTCTCACGCCACTCCCGGTACTCGGGGGCGGGGGCCAAAGGGCAGCGTGCGTCGCGGTCAGCGGGGAACTCGGGAAGACCGATGGCGTCATCGGTGCCGGTCGTGGTGGACATGGAACCTCCTGGAGCGTCGTGGGCGACGCGTGCAGTACCTCTGCGTTCTCGAGTGGTCACGACGGCTGCTCACCAGTACCTCGGCGCCTTCACCGGATCATTAGCGAGCCGACACGCAGCAGTAACTGGCAGTTGACTGCCAGTTCCATGGTGCCCCTGATGCAAGTGGCAGTCAACTGCCTGTTGGTACTCTGTCCTCGTGGCCACCGATTCCGAGCGACTCCTGCGGACAGACGCAGCCCGCAACGCCGAGCGGATCCTGCGCTCCGCCCGCGAGGTTTTCGCGGAGAGCGGCCCCGACGCGCAACTGGAGGAGATCGCCCAGCACGCCGGGGTCGGTATCAGAACGCTCTTCCGGCGCTTTCCCAACAAGGCCGTCCTCGCGAAGGCCGCCTTGGAGCAGGGCATCGCCGAGTGCATCGCTCCCGCCATCGAACAGGCACTCCTCGATGACGACCCGCTACGCGCACTCAACTCCGTGATCGACGCCGCCATGTCGCTGGCCGCCCGCGAGCACAACACCCTGGCCGCCGCGAGAAACGCCGGCGCCGTCATCTCGGACGCCATCGGCCCGTACTACGCGTCGCTGACCCTTCTCACCCGTCGCGCCCAGGAGGTCGGACGCATCCGCGCCGACCTCGTACCGGACGACATGCCCAGAATCATGGCCATGCTCTTCAGCCTGCTGTGGACCATGGACCCGGCCGGCGACGGCTGGCGCCGCTACCTCTCCCTCATCCTCGATGGCTTGTCACCGGCGGCGGCGACCCCGCTTCCCGAGTCCGTTCCGCTGCGGCCATCACCACGACCTGGAAACTGGACGATCTGACGCGGCCGAACGCTGCCCCTCGGCAAGACACTCGCCTCCACCCAACGGACGGAACCTCGTACGGCATCCCCAACCCATCGGCGGGTGGAACACGTCCGACAAGGCTGCTTCGATGGGTGACTCCGACGCGGGTTCAGCCCCTTGAGTGCCCAAGATTCCAGGAACTCGCGCGCTTCCACCCTGGCCGTAGTACAGCTCCCCAGGGCCGCATCCGGAGCTGCATCCGCGGCGGCCGGACTCCATGAGTCCATGGGCGATGAGTCTCGTCGCGGTCGCCAGTCTCTATCCCCGACACGCGATCAACCGCGTCCGAGGAGAACATCATGACCGCTACCTACACATTCGACGTCTTCTCCAGCCTCGACGGCTTCGGCGCCGCCGGCGGCAACTGGACCGGCTACTGGGGCAAGCAAGGCCCAGAGCTCCTGGACCACCGCCTCGCCCTGTACAGAGAGGAGCAGCGGATGGTCTTCGGGGCCAACACGTATCGGGCGTTCGCGCGGATGCTGGCCTCGAGCACCGAGGAGTCCGAGGTGCGTGACCCGTGGGTCACACGGATGAGGAGCCTGCCCGCCACGGTGGTGTCGACCACGCTGGAAGGATCCCTCGACTGGCCCGATGCGACCGTCGTGAGCGGCGATGCCGTCGACGTCGTCGCCCGGCTCAAGGAGGAGTCCGAGGTGCCGTTGCGCTCGCACGGCAGCCTGTCGATGAACCGGGCGCTGATGGCCGCCGGTCTGGTCGACCGCGTCCAGGTGACGCTCTTCCCCGTGATCACCGGTCAGACCGGGCTGGACCCGATCTTCCAGGGCGCGGCCGACTTCGACCTCGAGTTGATCGAGCACCGAACGCTCGACGGCCACGTCCAAGAGCTCATCTACCGGCCCACCCTGCATGTCTGAGTCCGTTCACGCACCGCGAGCGGGTGCCGGCGTTGCCCCGCCGCGTCTCTGCCCCGCCGCCGAGGGCTCACGTCGCTAGGGCTCACGCCGTAAGGGTCACGCCGCCGAGGGCTCACTCCGTCGGCGGCTCGCCCCGCCCGCACGCACGACGATCATGACGACGATGGTTCGCGTCCTCCTGGGCCAGTCGCCGCAGAAGCCTGACGACCGGCTCGAACAATGCGGACAGCACCACCGCTCGCTCGGCGAGGGCGATCCGGTCCTCGATTCCGTCGAGTTGCGCGAAGTCCAGGTCTGCGGTGGATGTGGCCAGCCGTGCGTAGGGGAGGAGGTCGTCGGTCGTGTAGTCGGTGCCAAGTCGCCCCAACGCTGCGAGACTTGTGGCGAGCGCCGGGCGGTGTGGTGACTCGTCGGAGATCTGCCAGCCCATGCTCTTGATGAGAGCCTCGACCCTCGCGGCGGCTCCGCCTGGCACCGTTGTGTCATCAGCGCTTCCCACCCCGTCGTCGTCCGTGCCGCCCTCGCCTCCCTTGCCGTTCTCGTCCGCTGAGGGCACGGGCAGTGCGTGGTGGATGACGCCGAGGGTCTCAAAGGCGTCCAGCGGCCGGTCGACGGCATCGAGCACTTCACGGGCACGGGCGACGGACAGTCCGCCGAGCTGGATGAGGGAACGGATCAGGCGTAGCCGCTGGACGTGCTCCTCGCCGTACTCCACCGCTGTCGGATTCAGCGCCCGTCCCTCGGGGAGCAGTCCTTCCCGTCGGTAGTACTTGATGGTCGCCACCGGCACCCCCGACCGGCGACTGAGTTCCGAGATCCTCATGCGCTCCCTCACCCTCAACTGTCCCACCAGTATCGCGTTACCCGGGGTTGCCCCGCGATCCTGATAGTGCCACTATCGGGTACTCGGTAGTAACACTATCGAGTGCCTCTTCGGCGTGCCCGCTTCCTCGGTGCGCGTGGACAACACGCTCCCGCGGAAGCCGTCGGCACCGCCACGGCCCCACCCAGCCGTAGCTCATCCCCGCGCCGGACCTGGGCCCGTCGGCCCTGGGTCCGGTCGTCCCGTACGCCTCGACAACGGAGGATCACACAATGTCCCAGCGATTCGGCAAGACCCACTGGAAGCGCTTCGCCGTCGGTGCGGTGCCGACGGTGGCCGCGACCGCGGCGGTCGCCGTCTCCATGGCTCAGGGTGCGCTGGCCGCTTCGTTCAGCATCTCGGGTTCCGACTTCAAGGTCTCGGCCGGTTCTCTGAGCGGCACCGGATTCGGCAACTACGCCACGGTGGACGTCGCCAAGAACGGCAAGCGCGTGCCCGTCTCGGTCTCGTCCATCAAGAACGCGAAAGTCGTGGACATGTGCCAGTCCGTCCCGGTGAACATTCCCGTGCTCGGGACCTACACGATGTCACTCAAGGCCGGCGGGTCGGGTACGCCCGTCAAGGCGAAAAACCTGTACATCGACATGACGGACCTTCAGGCGAAGACCGGCACCTTCAACAACGTCGACATCGGTGTCGCCACGGGTTCCATGACCAAGGGTCAGGTCAACCCGAAGGACCACGTCGATCCCAACGGCTATGCCCAGCAGGCGGACTCGGTCGAGATCATCGAGGCCCACCAGAGGGTCTGGGCCACCTCTGCGGGGACGTTCGAACTGGCGGGCCTGCACATGAACATCGCGGCCGGCCGCCACGACTGCTTCTGACCTCGCCCCGCCCCGTCGTCTCCAGTGCGCGGAAGCGCCCGGCGACGGCCCGGGGCGCCGGCATCCCCCCACGGACACCATCACTCACTCACGACTTGGGAACCGCTACATGACGAGTGTCGGCGCATCCGCGCACCCCCACAGTGACAGCGGCTTCACCCGCGCTCGCCGGAACTTCCGGACCTGGCGGCGCACCCGCCCCTTCTGGGCGGGCCTGCTGGTGCTCCTTGCCGCCGTGCCCATCATCTACTTCCCTTACTTCAACCTCTCCCTGGGCGCCTTGTCCGTGGCGATGTCCACCACCGGAGGCGCCGGATCCCTGGTCATCGGCCTGACTCTGATCGTCCTCGGCGGACTCCTCTGGTTCCAGCCGGTCATCAGGTTCTTCGCCGGCTGCGTCGCCGTCTTCCTCGGCGTGCTGTCGCTTCCCATCTCCAATTTCGGCGGTTTCCTCGCCGGCACATTCCTCGCGGCCACGGGCGGACTCCTTGCCCTGGCGTGGGGTCCGGTGGACGGGCACCCCAAGGGCATACCCGCCGATACTGAGGGGTCGTCCGCTCCGGAGGGAGGGCAGGCGGATGAATGACCAGTCGCCCGACACCCGTGGCGAGGCCGCGGCACCCCGCTTCACCCGGCCGCCGAGAGGCCGGCACGCCATCCCCCGTACGTCCGCGCTGACGCGCCTGCGCCTGCCGGTGGGGAAGGCTCTCGCCCTGACCGCGCTACCGACCGCTCTCGTCCTCGGAGGCCAACGCCTGCCCGAGTCCGTCGATACGAGCACCACCGCGGCTCTGTCCGCTCCCGAAGCGGGGCCGGGCGGACCCGCCGGAACCAGTGGTGTCGACTGTGACCGTCCCGGCGACACGTCAGCACCTGCGACGGGGCCTTCGCCAAGCCCCACTCCGTCCGCTGGTTCCAGCACGTCCAGCGCTCATCCGGACGGCGAGGCCGTCAAGCCGCGCGAGCACCCGGACGAGGAGGGGACGGGCCCGACCCCGCCCCCGGCACCGACCGCCACCCCGTCACCCAGCACGACCTCCACCACGACGGGCCTTGCGGACATCCTCGGCCCCCTGTATCTCCCTCACGACGACACCGGGCAGGAAAGTCCGGCAGCCCACGCGAGCCCCTCGCCGAGCTCGGCCGGTCCGACGCCGAAGGCCACAACCGCATCCGGCCCACGGCTGCCGACAGCGCGGCCATCACCCACCCCCAGCCATCGGACCGCCCAGCCGTCGCCGCGACCGGAGTCCCCCCAGGGAACCGCCCGTAACTGCGACATCGGTGATCTCAAGGCCCCCGAGGACCATCAGGCCGGCCGATTCGCCGCCGAGGCATGGAAGATGCAGGGGAGCCGCCTCGACCTGCGCGACCTCGTCTTCCACGGGGTGGTGACCGTGGACACGGCCGCTGGACCGAAGCGGGTGCTCAAGTTCTCCGCGGCGGCCGTCTCGATCCATGACCTGAAGATGTCGGTGCCCGTCGGCCCGCAGATCCAGCACATCGACGGAGCGCCCGGTTCCACGTCCACCCTGCGGGGCGACGAGGTCACCCTGTACGTCGAAAGCCTGACGGGCACTCTCTCCAGCGTCGAGAACGTTCCCACGCCGCCCGTCCTCCGCCTGCACCTCACCCCCGACACCGTGCCGGAGTGGCTCTACGACACGGTCGGGAAGCTCGGCCTCAAGCTCCAACTCAGCCTGAACGACGCCGACATCGACCAGGCCGGACAGACGGGCGGAAAGCTCGTCATCCCGGGGATCCACGGGTACGGAACGCCACGCTGAAGCCGGCGGGGACCGCCTCGGCTTTGACCCGCGAAACCGATCAGTTTACGATGCAGCCGGAAACTGATCGGTTTCAGCGGAAGCGGGCGCCGATGCGGTCGTGTTGTCGAGATCGGAGTAAGGCATGCGCGAAATTCAACCCTTTCGGGTCCTGCGCGCGAAACCGCTGTGGATTGCCAACGGTGTCATCACGGGTGTCCTGGCGCTGTTGTTCACCGTGTTCTATGTCGGCGCCAGCATCGATCCGGTCGATCACATGAAGAATCTGCCCGTGGGTCTGGTCAACGCCGACAAGGGGGCCGCTGTCGGTGGCGAGCAGGTCAACCTGGGCAGGCAGATCACCGAGTCGATCAAGAAGTCCACCGCGAGCGGGGGCAAGATCGACTGGAAGGTGATGGACGAGAAGGAGTTGAAGGGCGAGATCGGCAAGGGCAAGGTGTTCGGCGCGCTCGTCGTGCCCGCTGACTTCACCGCCTCCGTCACCGCGCTGACCGACGCCTCGGCCACCGGGACCCCGGTCCGTCCGACGCTGACGGTGCTGACCAACCAGTCCGCCGGCAGCGTGGGCTCCAGCCTGGCCCGGACGGCGACGACGCAGGCGGCCGAGAGCGCCTCGCTCCAGGTGGGCAAGGAGCTGACCGCGCAGAGCGGGGCCGGGCAGGCCGAGCTGCCCGCCGCGGCGCGCGTCCTGCTCGCCGACCCGGCCGCCGTCACCGTCAAGGACGGGCATCCACTCGACGCGCACAGCGGTCTGGGCCTGACGGCGTTCTACTACGCGCTGGTCCTGGTGGTCGTCGGCATGCTCTCCGCCAACGTCATCAGCGGCCAGGTCGACCACGCTCTGGGCTACACCCACAACGACATGGGCCCGCTGCGCCTGCATCGCCCGCTCATCCGGGCCACCCGGGCGCAGACCCTCGCCATCAGCAGCACCCTCATGGCCGGTCTGTCCGTGCTGATGGGAAGCCTGGTCATGGCGGGAGCGGTCGGCCTCATGGGGATGGACGCCTCCCATCTGCCGCTGCTGTGGCTGTACTCGGTGTGTGCCATCGCGGTCTCCGGGATCGGCGCGCTCTCCCTCCTTGCCGTCTTCGGCACGCCCGGCATGCTGCTGGTCACGCTGGTCTTCATCGGGATGGCGGTGCCGACGGCCGGCGCCACCACGCCGATCGAGGCGCTGCCCGGCTTCTACCGCTTCCTCGCGGAGTTCGAGCCGCTGCGGCAGATCACCGGTGGGATCCGTTCGATCCTGTACTACGACGCTCAAGGCGACTCCGGTCTGACCCGGGGCTGGGTGATGATGGCCGTCGGTCTCGCGGTGGGTGCGCTGTTCGGGTTCGGTGTCACGGGCTGGTACGACCGCAAGGGGCTGCACCGAGTCCCGGCCGAGAAGAAGCCCGAGGAGACTGCCGTCGCGGTGTAGCGGCGACCTGGCCGGCCTGGGTAAACTGATCGGTTTCAATTTCGGGAAAACCGAGTTAGCCTCACACCATGACCACACAGGCGAAGCCGACCTCTCGGGAGCGGCTGTTGGAGGCGGCGGCCACGCTCGCCTATCAGGAGGGCGTCAGTATCGGCGTCGAGGCGTTGTGCAAGGCGGCGGGGGTGTCCAAGCGCTCGATGTACCAGCTGTTCGAGAGCAAGGACGAACTGCTGGCGGCGAGTCTGGAGGGACGAGCCGAGTCCTATGCGGCCTGGCTCCTGCCCGCGGCGGGCGATGGCCTTTCACCCCGTGAGCGGATCCTGTACGTCTTCGGACGGCTGGAGTCGCAGGCGGGCGGGCCCGAGTTCCGAGGCTGTCGGTACCTGGCTGTGCAGATCGAGCTCAAGGATCAGAGCCACCCGGCGAGCCGGGTCGCGAGTCGGATCAAGGGGAACCTGGAGGCCTTTTTCCGTGCCGAGGCCGAACAGGGCGGGGCGAGCGATCCCGATCTGCTGGCCCGGCAGCTGATCCTGGTCTTCGACGGCGCCAGTGCCCGTGCGGGGATCGGGGCCGACATCCTGGCCGGGCTCATCGTGCCCACCGTGGCCTCCCTGCTCGATGCGGCAGACGTGCGCTGACGAGACGGGTGGGCCCGTTCTTGTCCTAAGTTGCTTCGTGCAACGTGCTAGATTTGACGGCATGTTGGGCCGGACCTACGAAAATCAGCTGTGCTCCATCGCCCGAACCCTTGAAGTGGTCGGTGAGCGCTGGACTTTGCTGATCGTTCGCGACGCGCTGCTCGGGCTGCGCAGGTTCGAGGAGTTTCAGGACAGCCTGGGTATTGCCCGCAACGTGCTCACCAGCCGCCTCTCCAAGCTGGTCGACGATGGTTTGCTGGAGCGGGTCTGCTATCAGGAGCGGCCCGCCCGCTATGAGTACCGGCCGACGGACAAGGCCAAGGACTTGCTCACCGCCTTGCTTTCCCTGATGCACTGGGGCGATGAGCACGCCGAGGGCCCGGCCGGCCCGCCGCGGGTCTCCAGCCATGTGGGCTGCGGGGGCAACGTCCGGGAGCAGCTCGTGTGCACCGAATGCGGACAAACGGTGAGGCCGGACGCCGTTCTCCTGCTTCCCGGCCCAGCGCTCACCGACTCCCCGGCCTGACGTCCCGGACGTCCCTCGACCCAATCGCCACCTCTTGGTGCCCGGTGCCCCAGCGCACCGACCGCGCGCTGACCCGTAACTGCTCGGCGACCCCGGCGCTGCGCTGGATGCCTCATGCCTCATGCCTCAGGGCGTTCGGCGACGGTCAAGTCGTGTCGGCCCCGCGACATCACCTTGACAACCTCGCTCTCTGCATTGGCAGTTGCTTCACGCAACTCATATGGATAGGGTCGAGTTGCTTTATGAAACTCACTCGTCCCGCTCCCGTGAGGTGATGCCCGATGGCCAAACAGAACAAGCTCGACGACCATCCCACCGTCGTCCAGGTCCGCCGGCGGCGCGACCGCGACGCCGCCCGGCCCGCCGAGCCGCTGGATGCGTCATGGCTGCGGGAGCTGTGTCTCGAAGCGGGTGCGGACGACGTGGGTTTCGTCGAGATCGACCGGCCGGAAATCGCCGACCAGCGAGCCGACCTGGGCGCCGCGCTGCCGGGTGTCCGCACGCTGATCAGCTTCGTGGTGCGAATGAACCGGGAGAACATCCGCACTCCGGCGCGCTCGGTGGCAAACCTGGAATTCCATCACAGCGGCGACCACACCAACGAGGTGGGCCGCCGAGTGGTGGGCAAGCTGGAGGCGATGGGTGTGCGCGCCGTCAACCCCGCTATGGGTTTTCCGATGGAGATGGACAAGTTCCCCAGGAAAACGTGGGTCGTCGGGCACAAGCCGGTCGCCGTGGCGGCCGGGCTCGGCAAGATGGGCATCCACCGCAACGTCATCCATCCCAAATTCGGCAATTTCATTCTGCTGGGCACCGTGCTGATCGACGCCGAGATCAGCGACCAGTCCCGGCCTCTCGAGTTCAACCCCTGCCTGGAATGCAAGCTGTGCGTGACCGCCTGCCCGACCGGGGCGATCGCCTCCGACGGTCACTTCAACTTCTCCGCCTGCTACACGCACAACTACCGCGAGTTCATGGGTGGCTTCGGCGACTGGGCCGAACAAGTCGCCGAAAGCCGTGACGCCGACGACTACCGCTCGCGAGTGAGCGACAGCGAGAGCGCCTCGATGTGGCAGAGCCTGTCCTTCGGCGCCAACTACAAGGCGGCCTACTGCATGTCGGTATGCCCGGCCGGCGAGGACGTCATCGGCCCCTGGCTGGACGATCGCAAGGCGCATCTGACCCAGGTCGTGCGCCCACTGCGGGACAAGGAAGAGACCGTCTACGTCGTCCCGGGTTCCGACGCCGAGCAGCACGTGGCCGCCCGGTTCCCGCACAAACACACGAAGCATGTAGCGATGAGCTTGCGAGCGAACAGCATCGACGCTCTGGTGGAAGGCCTGCCGCTGATCTTTCAGCGCGAACAGGCCAAGGACATGTCCGCCACCTACCATTTCACCTTCACCGGCGACGAGTCTCGCCAGATCACCGTGACCATCCGCGACCGCGAACTCGATGTCGCCGACGGACATCACGGTGAGCCGGATCTCAGGATCACCGCCGACACGCGCACCTGGCTGCGTTTCCTCAGCAAGCCGTCAATGTTGGCGTGGGCACTGGTGCGTCGCCAGATCAAGCTGCACGGCTCCCCCCGACTGCTGCGCGACTTCGGCCGTTGCTTCCCGTCCTGATCCGCCAGAAAAGGACCCATCACCGAATCATCACTGGAAATGGAAGGCCGATCATGAGCACTCTCAGCACCGAAGTCGAGCGCGACCTCGTGGTGGAACGCAAGGAAACGGCGGCCGAAGGGGTCGTGCTGCTGACGTTGCGCGACCGGGAAGGCCGGCCGCTGCCGGAATGGCAGCCGGGCGCGCATATCGACCTGATACTGCGAGCCGACTTGGTCAGGCAGTATTCGCTGTGCGGGGACCCGGGGGACCGGTCCCGACTTCAGGTCGCGGTGCTGCGCGAACCGGAAAGCCGGGGCGGGTCGAGCCACGTGCACGACGTGCTCACGGAAGGTGAGTCGGTGCGCATTCGCGGGCCACGCAACCACTTTCCGCTCGTGAAGGCCAAGAACTACCTCTTCATCGCAGGCGGAATCGGCATCACCCCCATCCTGCCCATGGTGGCAGCCGTCAACGCGAGCCGCGCCGACTGGCGCCTCGTCTACGGGGGCCGTACCCGAGCGTCGATGGCGTTCGGCGAGACTCTGCGGCGGGCCTACGGAGACCGGGTGAGCCTGCGGCCGCAGGACGAATACGGCCTGCTGGACCTGCCTTCGCTGCTCGGCAAACCGCAACGGAAGACAGCCGTCTACAGCTGCGGTCCGGAACCGCTGCTCGCGGCGGTCGAATCCGGCTGCGAGAAGTGGCCGAGCGGAGCCCTGCACCTGGAGCGCTTCGCCCCGAAGGCGGACGTCACCGCCGGGCCGCGCACGACCTTCCAGGTCGAACTCGCCCAGTCCGGCAGGACACTGAAGATTTCTGAGGACATGTCCATCCTCGAGGCCGTCGAAAATGCCGGTGTGCCGGTGCTGACCTCGTGCGAGGAGGGAATCTGCGGAACCTGCGAGACGACGGTGTTGTCCGGGGAGATCGACCACCGCGACTCGGTCCTCAGCGACCAGGAGCGCGCCGCAGGGGACACCATGATGATCTGCGTCTCCCGAGCCAACAGCGACCGCCTGGTCCTCGACCTCTGATCTGGGCAGGGCGGCTTGGTGGGCGCCGGGTCCGCGGCCCGCTTCTACACGCGGTACGGCATCAAGGAGACCGACATGCCGGCGGACGCCGACAAGCCGATCCCCGTTGGGGTCTGAACCCGGAAGTTCCCGATCGGTGTGTCCAGGAATAGCCGCGGACACACCCCGCGTTGCCGCGAGCATGACGACGAATGTGCCACGGCCCGAGGTGCTGCGATACACCGCCTTCTCCAGCGCCCCCGACGGCGGAAACCCCGCCGGCGTCGTTCTGGACGCCACCGCCCTGGACGACGGCGACATGCTGGCCATCGCCGCCGACCTCGGCTACTCGGAGTCCGCGTTCCTGACCGCGCCCCCGGAGGGCCTCGGTGGCCAGGAGGGGCGGGCGTACAGCATCCGTTACTTCAGCCCCAAGGCGGAGGTGCCGTTCTGCGGGCACGCCACCGTCGCGACCGCCGTCGCGCTCGCCGAACGGATAGGCCCCGGGGAACTGGTGTTCGCGACGCGCGCCGGCACCGTGCCGGTGGAGGTGGCCGAGGAAGGCGGGACGGTCAGGGCCACGCTCACCAGTGTCGAGCCGCACGTCGAGGAGATCGCCGACGCCGACCTCGCGGAGGCGCTCGCCGCGCTCGGCTGGCCGGCCGCCGATCTCGATCCGGCCTTCCCGCCCCGTATCGCGTTCGCCGGTGCCCGCCATCTCGTCCTCGCGGCGGCGACGCGCGCTCGCCTCGCGGATCTGGCGTACGACTTCGCGCGCCTCGAAGCCCTGATGCACCGACTGGACCTGACCACGGTCCAGTTGGTGTGGCGGGAATCGGCCACCGTCTTCCATGTCCGTGACCCGTTCCCCGTCGGCGGCGTCGTCGAGGACCCGGCGACCGGCGCCGCGGCCGCCGCGTTCGGTGCGTACGCCCGTGAGCTCGGCCTGGTCCCCGAGGACGCCGTCCTCACCCTGCACCAGGGCGAGGACCTGGGCCGCCCCGGCGAGCTCACGGTGACGCTGCGCGCGGGTGACCCGCGCGTCCGGGTCGGCGGCGCGGGAGCTCGCATCAGCTGAAGCGCCGGCCATGACGGCAGTGCGGGCACAGTTTCTCCGTCGGCCGGCCTCTCAGGCGGGGGAGTCCGGCGTATCGGTTCCGTCAAAAGCGGACGGGTCGCCGTATAGAAGGCGTCAACGGCGGTCGAATCCGGTCGGTGAGGAGCTTTCCTCGAATCGTCTGTTCGATTCGAACCTCATCTAGGAGCTCGCGATGGCCGACCTGGCCTTCGTCGTCACCACGATCGCGGTATTCGCGTTGGTTGCTCTCGTCGCCAAGGGGGTGACGAAGCTGTGACCGCCGAGAACGTCGTCGGCCTGGTCGTGGCCGTCGCCTTGCTGGGCTATCTCGTCCTCGCCCTGGTCTTCCCGGAGAGGTTCTGAGCGCCCCGATGAGCCCCTTCCTCGCCGGTGTGCTCCAGCTGCTCGCGCTGATCACCGCGCTGGCCCTGGCACACCGTCCGCTCGGCGACTACATGGCCCGGGTCTACTCCTCCGACACGCACCTGCGCGTGGAGAAGTGGATCTACAAGGGCATCGGCGCCAACCCGAACACCGAGATGCGCTGGCCCGCCTACCTGCGCGGCGTCCTCGCCTTCTCGGCCGTCAGCGTCCTCTTCCTGTACCTGTTGCAGCGGGTGCAGGGTTCGCTGCCCGGCTCGCTGGGTTTCTCCTCGATCGACCCGGACCAGGCGTTCAACACCGCCGCGTCCTTCGTCACCAACACCGACTGGCAGTCGTACTACGGCGAACAGGCCATGGGCCACGTCGTGCAGACCGGCGGCCTCGCGGTGCAGAACTTCGTCTCCGCGGCGGTCGGGATCGCTGTCGCGGTGGCCCTCGTCCGTGGCTTCGCCCGCTCGCGCACCGGTGAACTGGGCAATTTCTGGGCCGACTTGGTGCGCGGCACTGTCCGTATCCTGCTGCCGCTCTCCGTCGTCGCCGCGATCGTGCTGGTCGCCTGCGGCGTGCTCCAGAACTTCTCCGGGATTCACTCCGTCGGCCAGTTCGTGGGCGGCTCGCAGGAGTGGAACGGCGGGGCGGTCGCCTCGCAGGAGGCCATCAAGGAGGTGGGGACCAACGGCGGCGGCTACTTCAATGCCAACAGCGCGCACCCCTTCGAGAACCCCAACGCGTTCTCGAACCTCTTCGAGATCTTCCTGCTCCTGCTGATCCCGTTCGCGCTGACCCGGACCTTCGGCCGGATGGTCGGCTCGCTGCGGCAGGGGTACGCGATCCTCGCCACGATGGCGACCATCTGGGTCGGCTTCATCTGCCTGATGTGGTGGACCGAATTCGCGCACCACGGCCCGGCGTTCGAGCTCGCGGGCGGTGCGATGGAGGGCAAGGAGACCCGCTTCGGCATCGGTGCCTCGTCGATCTTCTCGATCTCCACGACGCTCACCTCGACCGGTGCGGTGGACTCCTTCCACTCGTCCAACACCGGTCTGGGCGGCGGGCTGAACCTGCTGGGCATGCAGCTCGGCGAGATCGCGCCCGGCGGCACCGGCTCGGGCCTCTACGGCATGCTGATCATGGCGGTCATCGCGGTGTTCATCGCCGGCCTGATGGTCGGCCGTACGCCCGAGTACCTGGGCAAGAAGATCGGCACCCGCGAGATCAAGTTCGCGGCCTGCTACCTCCTCATCACCCCGGCGCTGGTGCTCGTCTTCACCGCCGCGGCGATGGCGCTGCCCACCCCACCGCACTCCATGCTGAACTCCGGCGCGCACGGCTTCTCCGAGATCCTGTACGCCTACACCTCGGGCGCCAACAACAACGGCTCGGCCTTCGCCGGCCTGAACGCGAACACGCAGTGGTTCAACACCACGATCGGCATCGCGATGCTGCTCGGGCGGTTCCTGCCGATGGTGTTCGTGCTGGCGCTGGCCGGTTCGCTCGCCGAGCAGAGGCCCGTCCCGGCCACCGCTGGCACCCTGCGCACCGAAAAACCGCTGTTCACCGGGCTCTTGGTGGGCGCGATCCTCATCATCACCGGTCTGACCTACTTCCCGGCCCTGGCCCTGGGACCACTGGCGGAGGGGCTGGCGTCATGACCACTCGCACAGAGAAGCACACAGCGAAGCAAGGGGACGGCGTGTCCACGACTACCCCCACTCGGGCGCCGCACAGTGACGCGCCCACGGGCGGCAAGGACGAAGGCCGCGTCGGCGCGGGCCTGTTCGACCCGAAGCAGCTGCTGAAGTCGCTGCCGGAGGCGTGCCGCAAGCTCGACCCGCGGGTGATGGTCAAGTCCCCCGTGATGTTCGTGGTGCTCGTCGGCTCGGTCCTGACCACCGTCTTCTCCTTCAAGGACCCGGGCGACTGGTTCGGCTGGGCGATCAGCGCCTGGCTCTGGCTCACGGTGATCTTCGCCAATCTCGCGGAGGCGGTCGCCGAGGGCCGCGGCAAGGCGCAGGCCGACACACTGCGCAAGGCCAAGACCGATACCGTGGCCCGCCGTCTGGCGGGCGACCGGGAGGAGCAGGTCGCCGGCACCGAGCTGCGCGTGGGCGACCTGGTCGTCTGCGAGGCGGGCGACATCATCCCCGGCGACGGTGACGTCGTCGAGGGCGTCGCGTCCGTGGACGAGTCGGCGATCACCGGTGAGTCGGCCCCGGTCATCCGGGAGTCCGGCGGCGACCGCTCGGCCGTCACCGGCGGCACGAAGGTCCTCTCCGACCGCATCGTCATCAAGATCACGACGAAGCCGGGCGAGACCTTCATCGACCGCATGATCGCCCTGGTCGAGGGCGCCGCCCGGCAGAAGACGCCCAACGAGATCGCGCTGAACATCCTGCTCGCCTCGCTGACCATCGTCTTCCTGCTCGCGGTGGCCACCCTGCCGCCGCTCGCGGACTACGCGGGCACGCACCTGACCATGGTCGTGCTGGTGGCCCTCCTGGTCTGCCTGATCCCGACCACGATCGGCGCGCTGCTCTCCGCGATCGGCATCGCGGGCATGGACCGGCTGGTGCAGCGCAACGTCCTGGCCATGTCGGGCAGGGCAGTCGAGGCGGCGGGTGACGTGTCGACGCTGCTGCTCGACAAGACGGGCACGATCACGTACGGCAATCGGCAGGCGTCGGAGTTCGTGCCGGTGCGCGGGACGGCCGAGGCCGAACTCGCCGACGCGGCCCAGCTGTCGTCGCTGGCCGACGAGACGCCCGAGGGCCGCTCCATCGTCGTACTGGCGAAGGAGAAGTACGGGCTACGCGAGCGCCCACCCGTCGCCCACCACCACCCTTCTGAGGAAGCGCTTCGCGCCCTTGATCCTGGCGAACTGTCGCACGCCGAGTGGATCGCCTTCACCGCCCAGACCCGGATGTCGGGCGTGGACGTCGACGGCCGCAGGATCCGCAAGGGCGCCGCCGTTTCGGTCATCGCCTGGGTGCGCGAACAGGGCGGCACCGTCGCCGAGGACGCCGGCACCCTCGCCGACCGGATCTCTGAGGCGGGCGGCACCCCGCTGCTCGTGGCCGTCGAAGACACCGAAGGCGCCCGGATCCTGGGCGTCATCCACCTCAAGGACGTCGTCAAGGAGGGCATGCGCGAGCGGTTCGACGAGCTGCGCCGCATGGGCATCAAGACCGTCATGATCACGGGCGACAACCCGCTGACGGCGAAGGCGATCGCCGAGGAGGCGGGTGTCGACGACTTCCTCGCGGAGGCCACTCCCGAGGACAAGATGGCGCTCATCAAACGGGAGCAGGCGGGCGGCAAGCTCGTCGCGATGACCGGCGACGGCACGAACGACGCGCCCGCACTCGCCCAGGCCGACGTCGGCGTGGCGATGAACACCGGTACGTCGGCCGCCAAGGAGGCCGGCAACATGGTCGACCTCGACTCCAACCCGACCAAGCTCATCGAGATCGTCGAGATCGGCAAGCAACTCCTCATCACCCGGGGCGCGTTGACCACCTTCTCGATCGCCAACGACGTCGCGAAGTACTTCGCGATCATCCCGGCGCTGTTCGCCGCGGTCTACCCGGGCCTGGACAAGCTCAACATCATGAACCTGGCCTCGCCCGACTCCGCGATCCTCTCCGCTGTCATCTTCAACGCGCTGATCATCATCGTGCTGGTGCCGCTCGCCCTGCGCGGTGTGCGGTACCGGCCGGTCAGCGCGGACAAGTTGCTCCGCCGCAACCTCGGTATCTACGGCCTGGGCGGGCTCATAGCCCCCTTCATCGGCATCAAGATCATCGACCTGCTCATCTCCCTCATCCCCGGGATCGGCTGACGACCATGAACAACTCGGTTACGAACACTGCCCGGTTGCTCTGGGCCGGCCTGCGCGCCCTTCTCGTCCTGACCGTGGTGACGGGCATCCTCTATCCGCTGGCCATCACCGGCGTCGCCCAGGGGATCTTCCCCGGCAGGGCGAACGGCTCGGAGATCAAGGCGGACGGCAAGGTCGTCGGCTCCTCGCTCATCGGCCAGGCGTACAACCTGCCGATCAAGAAGGGCCAGGAGACGCCGGAGCCCGACCTGAAGTGGTTCCAGGGGCGCCCGCAGAACGGCCTCGGCACCAACACCGTCAACACCCAGTACAAGCTGATCCTGTCCGGAGCGACGAACCGTTCCGCTGACAGCGCCGAACTGGTCAAGTGGGTCAAGGACGCCAAGGCCGCGGTCATCAAGGACAACTCGACCCCGGACTACGAGGTCGAGCCGTCCGAGGTGCCCGCCGACGCGGTCACCTCCTCCGGCTCGGGGCTGGACCCGGACATCTCCCCGGCCTACGCCGGCATCCAGGTCCACCGGATCGCCGAGCGGAACGGCCTGTCCCTCGCCCAGGTCCACCAGCTCGTGGACGAGCACACGGACGGCCGCATCCTCGGCTTCATGGGCGAGCCCACGGTCAACGTCCTGGAACTCAACATCGCGCTCGAGGAACTCGTGGCGAAGAACTGACAGGAAAGGCGCACCCCGATGACGCGAGTGCTGGTGGTGGAGGATGATCCCCAGCTCGTCCGGGCACTGGTGATCAACCTGCGGGCGCGCCGGTACGGCGTCGAGGTGGCGCCCGACGGCGCCACCGCACTGCGCCTCGCCGCCGCGCGCCGGCCGGAGGTGGTCGTCCTCGACCTGGGCCTGCCCGACATGGACGGCGTGGACGTCATCAAGGCCCTGCGCGGCTGGACCCGCGTACCCATCCTGGTGCTGTCCGCGCGCCGGGCGTCCGACGAGAAAGTCGCCGCGCTCGACGCCGGAGCCGACGACTACATCACCAAGCCGTTCAGCATGGACGAACTCCTCGCCCGGCTCCGGGCCGCCGTCCGCCGGACGGAGACCGTGCCGCTCGCCCCCGGGACGACACTGGTCACCACGGACGACTTCACCGTCGACCTGCTCGCCAGGAAAGCCACCCGCGACGGCCGCGACGTACGCCTCACCCCCACCGAATGGCACCTCCTGGAGATCCTGATCTGCAACCCCGGCCGCCTCATCACGCAAAAGCACCTGCTCCAGGAGGTGTGGGGCGCCTCCCACAGCAACAAGACCAACTACCTCCGCGTGTACATGGCCCAGCTGCGCCGCAAACTGGAGGCAGACCCCTCCCATCCGCGCTACCTCATCACCGAGCCCGGCCTGGGCTACCGCTTCGAGACCTGACACGCTCCCGACCGCATACGACCCCGTACGTACGACCCAGAGACGAGACCATGGCACGCGGCAAGCTTCGGATCTACCTCGGCGCGGCACCGGGCGTCGGCAAGACGTACGCGATGCTCGCCGAGGCACACCGCCGTGTCGAGCGGGGCACCGACTGCGCGGTCGCCTTCGTGGAGCACCACGACCGGCCGCGCACCGAGGTCATGCTGCACGGCCTGGAGCAGGTCCCGCGCAAGGAGCTGGAGTACCGGGGGAGCGTCTTCACCGAGATGGACGTGGACGCCGTCCTGGAGCGCGCCCCGGCCGTCGCCCTGGTGGACGAACTCGCCCACACCAACATCCCCGGCTCCCGCAACACCAAGCGCTGGCAGGACGTCGAGGAACTCCTCGCCGCCGGCATCGACGTCGTCTCGACGGTCAACATCCAGCACCTGGAGTCGCTCGGTGACGTCGTCGAGTCGATAACCGGCGTACGGCAGCGCGAGACCGTCCCCGACGAAGTGGTACGCCGTGCCGATCAGATCGAGCTGGTCGACATGTCGCCCCAGGCACTGCGCCGCCGGATGGCGCACGGCAACATCTACAAGCCCGACAAGGTCGACGCGGCCCTGTCCAAGTACTTCCGCCCGGGCAACCTCACCGCCCTGCGCGAGCTGGCCCTGCTCTGGGTCGCCGACCGGGTCGACGCGTACCTGACCGAGTACCGCAGTGAGCACCAGGTGTCGAAGATCTGGGGTTCGCGCGAGCGGATCGTCGTCGGCCTGACCGGCGGTCCCGAGGGCCGCACGCTGATCCGCCGCGCCGCCCGGCTCGCCGAGAAGGGCGCGGGCGGCGAGGTGCTGGCCGTCTACATCGCCCGCAGCGACGGACTCACCTCCGTCTCCCCGAAGGAACTGGCCGTCCAGCGCACCCTCGTCGAGGACCTCGGCGGCACCTTCCACCACGTCATCGGCGACGACGTCCCCGCCGCGCTGCTGGACTTCGCGCGCGGCGTCAACGCGACCCAGATCGTCCTCGGCGTATCCCGCCGCAAGGGATGGCAGTACGTCTTCGGACCCGGCGTCGGCGCCACGGTCGCCCGGGATTCCGGGCCCGACCTGGACGTGCATCTGATCACGCACGGCGAAGCCGGCAAGGGACGAGGGCTGCCCGTGGCCCGGGGCGCGCGGCTCGGCCGCTCGCGGATCATCTGGGGCTGGCTGACCGGCGTGGCCGGCCCGGTGCTGCTGACACTGCTGCTGACCAACATCGACGCGGACCTGGGTCTCGCGAACGACATGCTGCTGTTCCTGACGCTGACGGTGGCGGCGGCCCTGTTCGGCGGCCTGCTGCCCGCACTGGCCTCAGCGGCCTTCGGCTCCCTACTGCTGAACTACTACTTCACCTCGCCGCTGCACCGCCTCACGATCGCGGACTCCAGGAACATCGTCGCCCTCGCGGTCTTCTTCGCCGTGGCGGTGTCGGTCGCCTCCGTGGTGGACCTGGCGGCCCGCCGTACGCAGCAGGCGGCCCGGCTGCGCGCCGAGTCGGAGATCCTCTCCTTCCTGGCGGGCAGCGTGCTGCGTGGCGAGACGAGCCTGGAGGCCCTGCTGGAGCGGATGCGGGAGACCTTCGGCATGGAGTCGGTCGCCCTGCTGGAGCGGGAGAACGATGTCGCTTCGTGGACCTGTGCGGGGAGCGTGGGCCCAGGGCCGGTGAAGCGCCCCGAGGACGCGGACGTGGACATGCCGGTCGGCGACCACATCGCTCTGGCCTTGTCGGGCCGGGTGCTG
Source organism: Streptomyces sp. NPDC050619 (assembly GCF_040654815.1). Lineage (NCBI taxonomy): Bacteria > Bacillati > Actinomycetota > Actinomycetes > Kitasatosporales > Streptomycetaceae > Streptomyces > Streptomyces sp. NPDC050619. The sequence goes on from NZ_JBFAIR010000012.1 coordinate 133,614, forward strand.
CCGGCCGAGGACCGCCGGGTCCTGGCCGCGTTCGCCGCCCAGGCCGCCGTGGTCCTGGACCGTCAGCGCCTCAAGTCCGAAGCCGACCAGGCCAAGGAGCTGGCCGAGGGCAACCGCATCCGCACCGCCCTGCTCGCCGCCGTCAGCCACGACCTGCGCACCCCGCTCGCCGGAATCAAGGCCGCCGTATCGTCCCTGCGCTCCGACGACGTCGCATGGTCGGACGAGGACCGGGCGGCCCTGCTGGAGGCCATCGAGGAGGGCGCGGACCGGCTCGACCACCTGGTGGGCAACCTGCTCGACATGTCCCGGCTTCAGACCGGCACGGTCACCCCGCTCATCCGCGAGATCGACGTCGACGAGGTGGTGCCGATGGCGCTGGGCGGCGTCCCCGAGGGCAGCGTCGACCTGGAGATCCCCGAGACGCTGCCGATGGTCGCCGTCGACCCCGGCCTGCTGGAACGCTCGGTCGCCAACCTCGTGGAGAACGCCGTGAAGTACAGCCCACCCGGCGAACCGGTCCTGATCTCCGCGAGCGCCCTGGCCGCCCGCGTGGAGGTCCGCGTGGTCGACCGCGGCCCCGGCGTCCCGGACGAGGCCAAGGATCGCATCTTCGCCCCCTTCCAGCGCTACGGCGATGCCCCCCGAGGCGCCGGCGTCGGCCTCGGCCTGGCGGTCGCGCGCGGCTTCGCCGAGGCCATGGGCGGCACACTCGACGCCGAGGACACCCCCGGCGGCGGCCTCACCATGGTCCTCACCCTCCCGGTGGCGGCCAACCGGCCGCCGGACCACTTCGACCTCCCGGCGACCGCGATCTCCTAGATCAGCGCCCTGCTGGTGATCTACGGCCATGCCATCGGCGCTGGTGATCTACGGCCCTGCCCTCGGCCGGGGGCGCCGGACCGGCGCGGCCTTCGGTGACGTGCACGGCGGCGCAGACGGGCCGCACCGTGGGCGTGAGGCGTGAGGGCCGTCGCGCCAGAGGCGGCCCGTCCGAACGCCGCCGCGAAGCCTTGCCCGTCAGGTCTCGGCGTACTCGTCGTGGCGGCGGAGCCAGTACATCTCCTCGCCCTCCTCGTGGCGGCCCCTCGGAGTCCGGTCGAGGAGGCCGTAGTAGGGCATGGCGGGCTCGAGGCCGCGAGCGGTGGTGACGTACGTCCGGTAGACGGTGCCGTCCGAGAGCGCGTAGGCGCTCAGCCCGGGTCCCTCGGTGACATAGCTGCGCACGTCCGTGCCGGTCGCCTCCGCCATCTGGCTCACGATCGACGGGATCTCGCCCTCGAGGAACGGCCTCAGCTCCTCCTCCGTGTACAGGAAGCCGAGGTCGCGGTGGAAGTCGCTGCCGACGGTGGAGACCCAGTCGAAACTCCAGCCCATCCGCTCCCGGTAGGCGAGAAGCCTGTCCATCGGCGCCCGCGAGGAGCAGATCAGCGTCACGTCGCGGGCCTTGAGGTGGATCACGTTGGGGTCGAGGGTGTCCGCGATCGAGGAGCAGACCGGGCATCCGGCCTCGTACGGCGGGCCGAACATGAAGTGGTAGACGAGTAGCTGAGAGCGCTCGTCGAAGAGGTCCGCGAGCGACTTGGGCCCGTCCTCGGTCTCGAATCTGTAGTCCTTCTCGACCGGCACCCAGGGAAGCTCCTGCCGCTTGCGCGCGAGCTGGTCGCCGCGTCGGGTGAGTTCCTTCTCCTGCGCGAGCAGCTCCTGACGGGCCGCGTCGAATTCCTCCTGTGTGCCGACCTTGTGCTCAGGCATTGCCTCTCCCTCCTGTGTGGGAGGCCATACGTCCACCGTACGCGCGCGGCGGCGGGCCTTCACGGGAAGCAGGCAGTGGGCGCGGGGCACCCACCGGCCTCGAATTTTCATACGCTGTGTGGAGGTTCCTGTTCGAAGCTACGATTTCGCCCGTGCCCGCCGAAGACGCCCCCCTGGCGCCGGCTGCGGGGCGCTCCAGGCGGCGTTTCCCGTTCTGTCCGACGAGGAGAATGGTGTGTCCGGTGAGCTTCAGAACGCAGCCGACCGCCCAGGTCGACGAGACGGCCACGATCGGTGACGGGTCGACCGTCTGGGATCTGGCCCAGGTACGGGAGGACGCCCGGCTGGGCAGCGGGTGCATCGTGGGCCGGGGAGCGTATGTCGGCCCGGGGGTGCGGATCGGCGACAACGTGAAGCTCCAGAACTACGCCTTGGTCTACGAACCCGCGGTGCTCGGTGACGGGGTGTTCGTCGGTCCGGCGGCCGTCCTCACCAACGACTACTCGCCCCGTTCGGTGGACCCGCAGGGCCGGCTGAAGCGCGGTGGCGACTGGGAGGCCGTGGCGGTGGTGGTGGCCGAGGGGGCGTCGCTGGGGGCCCGTTCGGTGTGTGTGGCGCCGGTGCGCGTCGGTCGGTGGGCCCTGGTCGCGGCGGGTGCCGTGGTGACCCGGGATGTGCCGGACTTCGCGCTGGTGGCCGGCGTTCCGGCGCGCCGGATCGGGTGGGTCGGCCGGGCCGGGGTTCGACTGGTGGAGCGCGAAGGTGAGTCCGGGGGATGGGAGTGCCCGCAGACGGGTGCGCGCTACGACGAGAAGGACGGCGAACTCGTCGAGCGTGCTGACTCCTGATTCTCCCAAAGTGCCCATCCTCGAACACCCGCAGGCATAACATGTGTGCGAACTGTGCAGACTGATCACACCAGGCGCACAAATCGGTAGGGCCCGGGGGGGTTACAGGGTGGGGACACCTGTGTCTTGAGCGAGGAGCGACAACCGCTCCGACGCCTGACGTCTGCTTCCGCCGCGTGGCCATCCGAGACGCGGCGATCACAAGTCTGCGCACAAGAGGACCCACAGGGGGGTTGGTGTGCCCAAAAGATGACCACCACACGTCTGGCGGCGCTCGGCCGTGAGGAGCCGACGCTGCTCGCGCTCGCCCAACGACTTCTCGCAGTCGCCGAGTCGGGGCTCGCGTCGATGCTGCTTCCCGGCGGCGAGGCCTTCGCCTTCACCATGGCTGGGCAGAAAGCTCCCGACGGTTCCTGGACCCTCCAGCGGCGCGGGACCAGCATCCGGTACGCGGCCATCACCGCGCTGGGAGCCCGGTTTCTCCCCGAGGACCGGCAACGCCCGGTACTCGGCGGGCGTACCGCCCAGGAGTTCACGGGTCTGCTGGTCGAGTCGCTGCCCGCGGTGACCAACCTCGGTGACGCGGCGCTCATCGCCTGGGCCGCCGCCGAGACCGGGCACCCCAAACTGTCCGACGCCCTCGCGCGGGTCGAAGCCCTGGACGAGGAGGGCCGGCCGCAGTACACCGTCGAGGCGGCATGGGTGCTGTCCGCCCTCGCGGCGGCTCGGGGCACGGTCGATGTGGAGGATCGTTTCTCCGCAGCTCGCGACCGTCTGCTGCGGGCCCGGATCGGGGACAGCCCGCTGTTCCCGCACGCCACCGGGCCCGGCCTGGTGCCCTGGTACCGGGCGCACGTGAGCTGCTTCGCCGACCAGACGTACCCGCTCCAGGCCCTGGCCCGCGCACACGCCAGCGGCGACGGAGACGGCGATCCGGAGGCGCTGGCCGCGTCCGAGGCGTGCGCGGCCCGCATCTGCCAGTTGCAGGGCGACGGCGGGCAGTGGTGGTGGCACTACGACGCGCGCACCGGCGGTGTCGTGGAGGGCTACCCGGTCTACAGCGTCCACCAGCACGCGATGGCGCCGACCGCCCTGTTCGATCTGGCCGACGCCGGCGGCACCGACTTCGCCGCGTCGATCCGCAAGGGCCTGCGCTGGATGACGGATGTGCCCGAACTGGCCGCCCGCCCGGAGCACTGGGAGCCGTTGATCCTCGACGAGCTCGGCGCCACCTGGCGCAAGGTCTACCGGGGCGATCCGAAGAAGGCCGTACGCGCCGCCCGAGGACTCGCCACCCGGGTCGCTCCGAACCTCCGGCTCAAGTTGCTGAACCGGGTGTACCGCCCCGTCGCGGTGGACCGCGAATGCCGGCCGTACGAATTCGGCTGGATGCTCTACGCCTGGCAGGGGGGCCGGATATGAAAGAGCGTCAGTCCCTCTTCGGGATCGAGCTGGACCCGCTGACCATGGACGAGACCGTACAGCGCTGCCTCGAAGCGGTCCGGGACGGCCACCAGCTCGAGATCGGGGTGGTCAACGCCGCGAAGCTGGTGAACATGCGGCGGGACCCCCGGCTCGCCCAGGCGGTGGCCGGCTGCGATCTCGTCCTGGCCGACGGACAGGCCGTGGTCTGGGCCGGCCGGATACTGCGCGCCCCGCTGCCGGAACGGGTGGCCGGTATCGACCTGTTCCTGCGGCTGCTCGCCGAGGCGGAATCGGCCGGCATGTCCGTGTACTTCCTCGGTGCCCGACAGGATGTGCTGGAGCAGATGCTGCGCCGGGTGGCCCACCGGTTCCCCGGCCTGAAGGTGGGCGGCAGCCGAAACGGCTACTTCGACGATGCCCAGCAGGAGGCCATCGCGGGCGAGATCGCCCGAAGCGGCGCCCAGATGCTGTTCCTCGGCATGACCTCGCCCAAGAAGGAGATCTTCACCGCCACCCGCGGCGCCCGCACCGGCGCCCGCGTCGTGCACGGAGTCGGCGGCTCCTTCGACATCCTGGCCGGGGTCACCAAACGGGCCCCCGAGTCCTGGCAGCGGTGGGGAGCCGAGTGGCTCTACCGCGCGCTTCAGGAGCCGCGCCGCCTGGGCCGGCGCTACCTCACCACCAATGCCCGCTTCCTCCTCATGACGGCGCGAGAGCTCATCCGGCTCACCCCGCCGATCGCTCCCGCGAACAGGAGTCACTGATGCGCGTCGTCGTGGTCGGACAGGGATACGTCGGCCTGCCACTGGCCATCCGCGCCGCCGAGGTCGGACACGAGGTGATCGGCTACGACGTCGACTCCCGGCGGGTCAAGAGCCTTGCCGCCGGTGAGTCCTTCGTCGAGGACGTCTCCTCCGAGCGGATCCGCACGGCACTGGACCTCGGCACCTATCGCCCGAGCGAATCGGCCCGCGACTGCGGCGGTTTCGACATCGCCGTCGTGACCGTCCCGACGCCGCTGCACGAGGGCACTCCCGACCTCCGTTACATCAAGGAGTCGGCGGTCACTCTTGCCCGTTACCTGCGGCCCGGAGCCACCGTCGTCCTCGAGTCGACCACCTATCCCGGCACCACCCAGGAACTGTTCGCCCCGATTCTCCAGGACGGCTCGGGCCTGACCGCGGGCACGGACTTCCACCTCGGCTACAGCCCGGAGCGGATCGACCCCGGAAACGCCGTGTGGGGCTTCAAGGAGACCCCGAAAGTCGTATCCGGGGTCAGCGCGTCCTCGCTCAAGGCCGTTGAGGACTTCTACGCGCAACTCGTCGACACCACCGTGCCGGTGGGCTCGCCCAAGGAGGCCGAACTCGCCAAGCTGCTTGAGAACACCTTCCGGCATGTGAACATCGCGCTGGTCAACGAGATCGCGACGTTCGCCCACCACCTGGACATCGACGTCTGGCAGGCGATCGACGCCGCCTCCACCAAGCCCTTCGGCTTCATGAAGTTCACGCCCGGACCGGGCGTCGGCGGCCACTGCCTGCCCATCGACCCCTCGTACCTGTCCTGGCGGGTACAGCGTGAACTCGGCCAGAGCTTCCGCTTCGTGGAACTGGCCAACGACATCAACACCCACATGCCCGAGTACGTGACGCGCCGCATCAGCGACCTGTTCAACGCAAGACGTCGTTCCGTGAACGGCTCGCGCATCCTGCTGCTCGGTCTGGCGTACAAGAAGAACACCGGCGACGCCCGCGAGTCGCCCGCCCTGCGCATCTCCCAACTGCTGCTCGACATGGGGGCCCAGGTCAGGGCGGCGGACCCGCACGTCGTCGAAAGCCTGCCGGTGGACACCCGGCTGGTGCGGGTCGAACCGGCGCCGGAGGAACTGGCGGCCGCCGATGTGGTGGTCCTGCTCACCGACCATGACAGCTTCGACTACGAACTCATCGCCGAGCACGCCCCCTTCGTCCTCGACTGCCGTCGACGGCTGCCGTCCGGACCCACGATCGAGGTGCTCTGAGCCATGCCGAGAGTCCTCTGCGTCGCCGGGGCGAGACCCAACTACATGAAGATCAAACCGGTGATGGACGCCCTGGAGGGCCGGGGCGCCGAGGTGGTCCTCGTCCACACCGGCCAGCACTACGACCCGGCCATGAACGACGTGTTCTTCGCCGACCTCGGCATCCGTCCGCCCGACCGCTTCCTCGGGGTCGGCTCCGGCACCCACGCCGAACAGACCGGACGCGTGATGACCGCGTTCGAGCCACTCCTGGGCGAGGTGTCCGCGGACATCGTCGTCGTGGTCGGCGACATCAACTCCACGCTGGCCTGCGCCCTGGTCACCGCCAAGGCCGGACCGCTGCTGGCCCACGTCGAGGCCGGCCTGCGCAGCCGCGACTGGAGCATGCCGGAGGAGGTCAACCGCGTCGCCACCGACCGCGTCAGCGACTACCTGCTGGCCCCCTCGCCCGACGCGGTGGAGAACCTGCGCGCCGAAGGGTACCGGGAGGACCAGATCCACCTCGTCGGCAACGTCATGATCGACACGCTGCTGGCCAACCTGGAACGGGCCAGGGCCTCGGACATCCTCAGCCGATACGGCCTGACCGCGGGCGAGTACGGCCTGGTCACCCTGCATCGCCCCGCCAACGTGGACGACCCCGGCGTCCTCGCCGGGCTCCTGAAGGCCCTGGGTGAGATCGCCGGCCGCTGCCCGCTCCTGCTGCCCGTGCACCCGCGCGCGTCCGCACGGCTGGCCGACATCGGCGTCCCCGGGGGCATCCGGCTCGTACCGCCCGCCGGATACCTGGACTTCATCGCGCTACAGGACTCCGCCCGCCTCGTGCTGACCGACTCGGGCGGCGTACAGGAGGAGACCACCGCGCTGGGCGTGCCGTGTGTGACCCTGCGGGACAACACCGAGCGGCCCATCACCGTCGAGCAGGGCACCAATGTGCTGGCCGGCCGGGATCCGGCGCGCATCGTGGCCACCGTGAACCGGGTGCTGGACGCTCCGCCCGCGCCGCGCCGCCCCGACCTGTGGGACGGACACGCGAGCGACCGCATCGCCGACGTGCTGCTGGCGGGCACGGCGAGTACACGGCCGAGACCTACTGACCGGACATTCCCCCTATGAACCGCTTGCCACATATGCTCGTCGGACGTCGGGGAGCGAGGGGGGACGCCGATGGATCTCGCTGAGATAGTCCGGGTGATGCGCAGGCGTTGGTACGTCCTGCTGCCCGGACTGCTGCTGACCGCCGGCCTGCTGGTGGCCGTGGCCGTGATGGTGCCGGTCACCTATCAGTCGCAGAGCACGGTGGTTCTCCTGAACTCCCAGAAGGCCACCGTCGCCTACGACGGCAACCCCTTCCTGAGCACGCAGACCTCGCTCACCGGCATGGCCGACGGCCTGGCTCGCAACCTCAACTCCGACGACTCCCTCCGCGAGCTCAAGTCCCGTGGTGCCACCGGCACGTTCGAGGCCAAGCTCGCGGACAACGCCCAGGGCCCGCTCATGTGGCTCACCGTCACCGGCACCGACCCTGCCTCCGTCCTGGCCTCGGACCGCGTCCTGACCACGTATGCCAAGGAGCGGCTGGAGCAGTTCCAGCAACAGCAGTCGGTCGCCCCGAAGGCCATGATCCGCATGACGACCATCGTGCCCCCGCAGAAACCGGTGGCGCAGACCAAGACCCGGCTCCAGTACCTGATCATGGCCGGGGGCCTGGGCCTGGTGGTCAGCATGGTCGCCGCCTTCTACGTGGAGGCGCGCAAGAGGTCGCACACGCCCGAGCCCAGGCCTGAGGCCCACGGCGCCGGGCCGGAGGAGGAGACGGCCGCCCCCACCCGCTCGACCGGGGAACCGGCCGTGGAAGAGACGCTCGCCATGCGGCGGCCGCCCACCTGGTCGCGGTCCGCCGAGGACGGGCCGCCCGCCGCCGAGCCCAAGGCGCCACAACACGTCATGGCCGTGACCTCCGCTGCCGAGCCGCTCGACGAGGAGTCGACTCATGGACACCGCCCGCGCACCGGACAGCGAGACCGGTGAGCCGAGCGACGCCCCCGCTCCTCCCGCGCCCGCACTCCCCGCTGCCCTCTCCTTCGGCCGGAAGGTCCGTTCGGCGGCCCGCTGGAGCCTGATCAACACCGTTGTCATGCGCCTGGGGAACTTCGCGACCGGCATCGTGCTGGCCCGCTTCGCCCTGGGCCCCGCGGAATGGGGCGTGTACGGCATCGCCCAGACGGTGCTGCTGGTCCTGCTGTCCGCGAACGAGCTGGGCGTGGGCCTGGCCATCGTGCGCTGGGAGGGGGACGCACGGCGGTTCGCGCCGACCGTACTGACCCTCAGCGCCCTCTCCAGCGGCCTGCTGTACGTGGCGCTGTTCGCGGCGGCACCGACGGTGGCCGGCCTGCTCGGCTCGCCGGACGCCGCGGGCGTACTGCGGGTGATGTGCCTGTGCGTGGTGATCGACGGGGTGGCGCAGGTGCCCGGCGGCTTCCTCACCCGTGAGTTCGCCCAGGGCAAGCGGATGATCATCGACGGGCTCAACTTCGGCTTGAGCACCTCGGTGACGCTGCTGCTGGCCTTCGAGGGCTGGGGCGCGATGAGCTTCGCCTGGGGAGCCGTCGCGGGCAACGTCGTCACGCTCATCGGCTGCTGGCTGGCGGCACCGGGCACCCTGAAATTCGGCTGGGACCCCGAGCAGGCCCGGGCGCTGCTCAGGTTCGGGCTTCCGCTGGCAGGGGCGAGCATGCTGGCCCTCGCGGTGGTCAACGTCGACACCATGGCGGTGGGCGCGACGCTGGGCAACGTGTCGCTGGGCTTCTACGTGCTCGCCTTCAACATGTCCGGCTGGCCCGTGCGGATCATCTCCGAGGCCGCCCGCCGGGTCTCCTTCGCCGGCTTCTCCCGCCTGGCCGACACGCCACAGGCGCTCGCCCAGGGCTTCAGCCGCGCCCTGGGCGTCCTGATGACCGCCACCGTCCCGGTGTGCGTCCTGCTGGCCGGCTTCGCGGGGCCGGCCATCGAGCTGATCTACGGGAGCCATTGGGCTCCCGCCGCCGCGGCACTGCCCTGGCTGATGGCCCTCGGCCTGATCCGCATCGGCAGCGAACTCGCCTACGACTGCCTGGTCGCGATCGGCCAGCGCCGGTCGCTCTTCCTGGTGCAGGGCCTGTGGCTGGCCGCCCTGATCCCGGTGCTCCTCGTCGCCGCCCGCCTGAACGGCATCGTCGGAGTCTCACAGGCCCACGTCCTGGTCGCCGGCGGCATGGTGGTGCCCGTGTTCCTGATCGCCCTCAGCCGTGGCGGCATCGGTGTCGGCCGGATCGCCAGGGCCTGCGCGTGGCCCTTCCTCGGCGGGGCCGTGATGGCCGCGATCATCCTCGGTCTGGAGCGCCGGTTCGGCGACGGCCGGCTCGCGCTGCTCGCCATCGGCACCATCGCCCTGGCCGCGTACACGGTGTGCGTCCTGCCCAGCCGCGACTTCCTGCGCGGCGTCAGCGGCGGGGACCGGCCCCTCCTCGGCCGGCACCGGGCGTCCGCACCGGTTCGGACTACCCAAGGGGACATGAGGTGAGGCCGATGTCACGGCGCATCAGCCGGAATTCGCTCGCGGGACTGCTGCTCGCGGTCTTGCTGGCGGTCGTGGGAGTGGCCTGCTCGGGATCGGACCGGTCCGCGTCGGCGCACTGCCGGGACGACGCGCCGACCTGCCCCGCGAGCGGGTCCCCGGCGTCACCGACCGCCGGTCCGCCGACCACGGCCGCTCCGTCGACCGCGGCCGGCCAGGCGACGGGCAGTCCCACCGCCGCGCCGTCCCCGACGGGGAAGCCCACCGCCACGGCGGGCGCCGGCGGTGCGTCCGACACGCCCGCGGCCGAGACGAACTGCGCCTCTCCGGGCGCCTGCGGCTTCCCCGACGCCGACACCACCGGTCCGCGGATCCCCCTCGAGCCCCACGAGACCGGCTACAAGGCCATCCGGACCAACGGGCTCGTCATCAGGGGCTGGGACATCACCGGCTCGCTCGACATCTACGCGAACAACGTCACCGTCATCGACTCCAAGATCACCTCGGACAACTGGTGGGGCATCAACCTGCGCCCCGGTTACAGCGGCCTGCGGGTCCTGCATTCCACCATCACGGCCGTGCCCGGCAAAGGGCCGGACAACGGCGGCGTGGACTACGCGGTGTCGAACATGGGGACCAGCTCCATCGAGGTCGGCTGGTGCGACGTCTCGGTGTTCGGCGACGCATTGGCCATGGGGCAGGGCAACCTGCACGACAACTACGTGCACGACCTCGCCCCGTTCATCAACCTGGGCGGCGAGTGGCAGCACACCAACGCGGTGATCAGCGGCGGCGGCAACACCGGGCACCTGATCATCCGCCACAACACCCTGCTGAACGCGACCAGCCTCAAGCAGGGGGCCTCGGGAAGCATCGGCCTGTTCGCGGACACCGGCGTGGTCCGCAATGTCACCGTGGACGACAACTGGATCGCCGGCGGCGCGTACGCCCTCTACGGCGGTGACACGGGCGCCACCGGGATCAGGGTCACCGACAACGTCTTCTCGACGCAGTACCACCCCAACTCCGGCGGATACGGCGTGGTCGCCCACTGGAACGCGGACGGCGCCGGAAACGTGTGGCGCAACAACCGGATGTCCGACGGCCGCCTGATCCAGCCGGAGCCGTCCTCGTGAGCGGCGTGGTGACGCGCCGTGTCGCGCGGGCCCCCTGGACACTGCTCAAGGCGATGTTCGGCTGGCTGGTGCTCTTCGAGGCCAGGAACAAGGTCCTACTTGCCCCCACCGCGGTGCGGCTGCGCCGGATCGAGGACGCCGAGACCCGACGGCTGGCCGCCCGCCTCCCGTCACCGCCCTCGGCGCTGGTCGCCACGGTGATCGCCACCCACCGACGTCCCGAGGCGCTGCGTGCCGCGGTGCGCTCGGCCCTGGACCAGACCGTTCGCGACCAGGTCGTGATCGTGGTCGACGACGGCGCCGGGCTGCCCGAACTCCCGGACGACCCAAGGCTGTTCGCCGTCTCGCTGGCACACAACACCGGCGTGGCGGGCGTCGTGCGCAACGTGGGCATCCGGCTCACCCACTCGCGCTACGTGGCCTTCCTGGACGACGACAACCTGTGGGAACCCGACCATCTGGAACGGGCGTTGGCGGCCTTGGAGTCCCCCGACGGACCCGACGGCGTCTACACGGCACTCCGCCGCGTCCTGCCCGACGGCAGCGAGAAGGACGTCCTGTCGGTGCCCTACGACCGGCGCCGCGCCGCCCGCGAGTCCTTCCTGGACACCAACGCCTTCGTCGCCCGCCGCAATCGCTCACTGCGCTTCAGCCGCCTGCGCCGGACCCCGGAGGTGCTGCCCCGGGAGGACTGGGAGCTGATCCACCGGTACGGCCGCAGGCACCGGGTGCTCCATGTGCCGCACCCCACCGTCCGATACCTGATGAACCCGGCCAGCTTCTACACGCAATGGCAACAGCCCAGTTGAGGCCTGTTCCCCCTCCGTTCCGAACCACAGGTGGTTGATCCCATGCCCCGATCCCGCGCCCTCAGAAACAGATTCGTCGACGCGCCCGGCTCACTGGGCGAACGACTGCGCATCGCCCGCTGGGAGCGGTTTCAACGCTGCTTCCCGGGCATCGAGAGCATGCGCGTCGTCGACCTGGGCGGGACGGCCGAGATGTGGCTGCGCGCACCGCTGCGCGCCAAGCACGTCCACCTGATCAACCTGGAGGAACATCCCGCCGAACTGCCCGACTGGATCACCGCGGAGGTCGCTGACGTCACCGACCCGGTGGTCGCCGCCGAACTGAGCGGCCAGGGCGGCTACGACCTGGTGTTCTCCAACTCGACCATCGAGCACGTGGGCGGCCACAGCCAGCGGCGGAAATTCGTTTCGGCCGTCGAGCAACTGGCTCCGCTGCACTGGATCCAGACGCCGTACCGCTACTTCCCCGTCGAGCCGCACTTCGTCGCGCCCGGCTTCCAGTTCCTGCCGCTGGCCGCCCGGGCCCGTCTGGTACGGCGCTGGCCGCTCGTCCACAGCCGCCCCGACAGCCCGGAGTCGGCGATGAACGCCGTGATCAACATCGAACTGCTGACGCGCACCGAAATGCGCTACCTGTTCCCCGGATCGGTGCTCCTCAGCGAGCGGGTGCTCGGTGCGACGAAATCGCTGACCGCCGTACGAATGGAGCGCGCATGCTGAACAACCTGATCAACAGACATGACGCGGACCGACTGCTGCGCAAGGTGCGGCGGCTGGAGCTCGACCCGGTGCTGGCCAAGCTGCGGGTGCGCGGCGGCGCGCGAGTGGTCCAGCACTGGTCCCGGGTGGACCCGTCACTGACCGAGTGGTGGGCGATACCGACGGTCATCAAGCGCTGGAACCTGCTGATGACCGGCGACGCGGAGACCTCGTTTCCCGAGTACGTCGCCGCCAAGCACTTCGCGCCGCGTACCGATCTGCGCGGCCTGTCGCTGGGGTGCGGCACGGGCGGGAACGAGCTGCTGTGGGCCAGGACCGGCGCGTTCTCGCTCCTGGAGGGCGTGGATGTGGCGCCGGAGCGGATCGACTTCGCTACCCGCTCCGCCGCCGAGAACGGTCTCGCCGACGCGCTGCGCTTCCGGGTCACCGACGTCAACCGGATGACGAGCGACGGGGAACGCTTCGACGTACTGCTGGGCCTTCAGTCGCTGCACCACTTCGACGACCTCGACGAGACCCTGCCGCGACTGTCCCAACTGATCGAGCCCGACGGGCTGTTCGTGATCGACGAGTTCGTCGGCCCCACCCGGTTCCAGTGGACCGACGCTCAACTGGACGCGGCGAACTCACTGTTGGCCCAGCTGCCCGAGGAGCGGCGGCGGCTGGCCGACGGGCGGATCAAGCGGCGTGTCGTACGGCCCAGCAGGCTGTCGATGGTGCTCGACGATCCCTCGGAGGCGGTCGACGCGGCGGCGCTGCTGCCGGGCCTACGGCGCCATTTCGACATCGTCGAGGAACGGCCGTACGGGGGAACGGTGTTGCACATCGCGTTCTCCGGGATCGCGCACAACTTCCGTGACCAGGAGCCCCAGACGCTGGCGCTGCTCGACCGCTGCTTCGCCGCGGAGGACGCAGCGCTGCCGGAGGTGGGGCACGACTTCATCGCCATGGTGTGCCGGCCGCGGAGCGCGGGCCAGTGACCTGACCGGACCAGACCAGCCCCGGCCGGCAGGTGAGTTCCTCCGGACGGGGCCGATCTGCGTCAGGGGCGCGTCCTGGGGCGGCCGAGTCGCCGCATCACGGGCACCTCGACGAACCGGTGCATGAGCCCCGCGAGCGCCACTGAGACAGCCAGCGCTCCGACGGTGAGCGTCCATGCCTTTGCCGGCGCCGAACCCTGAGCGTCGAGCCCCCGCATCAGATTCACGATCACCGACTGATGAACCAGGTAGAAAGCGAAGGAGATCTCTCCCAGCCACACCGCGCACCGGCTCCGCCACACACTCCGCTTCCCCTCGACGTCGGCGACGGCCACGGCGGGGATGAGCAACGCGAACGGGATCACGGTGACGGCCGACGTCGCCGCGTCCGGCGGGAAGTACGGCGTCACGGCATACGCGACGACGAGAAGTACGGCGACGGACCACACGGGGATCCGCGGCCACCGCCCGCTCTTCACGATGAGCGCCATCAGAATCCCGAGCACGAACTCCAGCAGGCGGACCGGGGGGAAGATGTAGACGAACCAGTAATGCCGCTCCGCAGGCAGGAGCGTCGCCACCACGGGCACCGCGAACACGGCCGCCACGCACACCGTGGCGCTCGCCCACAGCCGCTGGGGACGGATGCGACTCAACACGGGCAGCAGCGCCGGGAAGAGGGCGTAGAAGAACGCCTCGCAGGCGAGCGACCAACTGACCGAGTTCGCGCCGAAGTAGACGTCCGGGTCCGGCCACCACGCCTGAATGAGCCCCAGGTTCGCCGCACCCGGGAGGAACCCGACGGCGTGGCCGGTCGCGTACAGCCCGGCCACGGAGATGACGAAGGCCACGACGTAGTTGGGGTAGATCTTCGCCGCTCGACGCCGCCAGAAGGCGCGGGCGGTGTCTCCTCGCCGCGCCGACCACGCCAGGACGAAGCCACTGAGGACGAAGAAGAACGAGACGCCCACAGCGCCTGCACCCGCCGTGCGAGCGAACGCGTGCTGCGTCGACGAGGGAGCCAGCAGCCCCGATATCGAGATGTGGAAGCAGAAGACGAGGAACGCGGCGACGAACCGGAGCCCCGTCAGCGAGGGGAGCCTCGATCCGTCGGCCGGCGTTCCAGCGGGCTTGTCCGATCTGCCGGTGACCTCGAGCGCCTTCATGAACTCCCCTGAGAGTGCGTTGTTGACGGACGCCCGGTGGGCTCGGGTCGAGCCGTTGTCACCCACGGGGCCGGCCCGGCGCGCAGGGCGCCCGGTCGGACCAGGGCGGCCGCGGCCGCTCGGCTGGCCGGGCGGCCCAGCGCGGCGCGTGCTGTCTCCCGAAGCAGGACGGCGGTGCGGAAGGCGGCCGTGGCGAGGGGGCCGTGGCGGCGCCGGTACAGGCGGACGCGGTTGAGGGTGAGGAGGGTCCACAGGCGGGGTGACACCTGGGAGTCGCCTCCCAGGTGGACGGCCTCGGCGGTCGGCTCCAGTTGCGTGGCATACCCCAGGTCCCGCGCTCGCAGGCAGTACTCCGTCTCCTCCGAGTAGAGGAAGAAGGACTCGTCCCACGGACCGCAGTCGGCCAGGCAGTCCCCCGAGATGGCCATCAACGCGCCGGTCGCCCAGTCCGCGCGCGTGGGGCGCTGGTAGGCGGCGGCGTCGGTGACGAGCTCGCTCAGGGCTGGGAAGCGGCCGGCCCTGGTGTTGCCGATCACGGCCTCGCCGAGGGCCCTCAGCACGCTCGACTCGCGGCGCAGCGAGTGATGGGGCGTGTCCCTGCCCTCTTCGTAGAGGAGGGGTACGGCGATCCCGACCCCGTCGCCGAGGCTGTCGACGAGGCGTTTGGCGCAGCCCTGCCGCATCCGGATGTCGGGATTGCAGACGAGGGCGACTCCGTACTCACCGGCCGCGGCCAGCGCCGCGTTGACCCCGGCCGCGTACCCGGCGTTGCGCCCGGTCTCGACGACGGTCGCGTCGGGGGCCAGCACCCGCAGCAGCTCGACGGTGTCGTCACAGGAGTTGTTGTCGGCCACGACGAGCCGGTGGTCGAGGCCGGCCATGCCGTCCAGAAGCGCGGCGAGGAACCCGGGGAGCACCGCGGCGCTGTTCCAGGTGACGACCACTACGGCGACAGCTTTCATCGGGACTCCGCGAGTTGGGGGAGCTTGGCTTCGGATGCCTTGCGGGGAGCAGGGACCGCGGCGACGGCCGCCGCGGCGGCCGCCTCACGGCGGATGAAACCGAGGTAGCTCCCGCCGGCGCCCAGGGTCAGGAAGAACATCCCGGCGTACATGGGGAAGCTGAGCGCGTCGAAGGTGGCGCTGATGACCAGGGCGACCAGGGCCGAGGCGAGGAAGGCCTGCCCGAGCTCCCGGTCCGACTCCGTGCGGGCGAGCCGGCGGATGGCACCGCCCTGGTGGATCCCGGTGACGAACAAGGCGAGCAGCGCGACCATCCCCAGGGCGCCCATCTCGGCCAGGGTCAGCATGTACTGGTTGTCCGTGAAGAAGTACAGGTCGGGGGTGAAGGTGCCGAATCCGCGTCCGAACCAGGGGTGTTCGTCGAAATAGGGGACGATCGCGCCGTACTTCACGGTGCGCGCCTGGGTGCTGCTGTCGGAGTTGGACAGGAAGCTGGCGAACAGGTTGGTGATGGTTCCGATCAGCCCCGGGATGATCACCTTGAAACCGGCCACCGACCCCAGGACGATTCCGAGCGCGGCCCAGCGCCGCTGCGGCTTCCAGCGGGGCACCATCACCAGGATCGCGATGAAGGCGCCGACGATGGAGGTCCTGGACACCGTCAGCGGAAGCGCGCCCGCCATGATCGCCACCGGGGCCCAGCGGCGCAGCGCACCGGCGTGCCGGCGCACCGGGTCGAAGGCCTGGTGGACGGCGAAGGGGACCAGGATGGCCAGCATCCCCCCGAACTCCAGCGGATGGGCCGTGGTGGAGCGCGGCCGGGTGAACGAGCCACGGTCCAAGGCGCTCATCCCGGCGTTGCTCGACTGGAGGCCGGGGATGCGGATGGAGTCGGCGATGTTGGTCGCGGCGAAGAAGTCGTAGTAGCCCATCAGGGCGACCACCGTGCCCAGCACGACGAGCCGGCGCATCAGGGTCTCCAGCCGGCTGCGCTCCTGGATGCCGGCCGAGGCCAGCACGACCAGCGCCACCCACACCCCGAACCCGATGAGCCCCCGGTCGGCCCCGAGGACCTCCTCGTGGGAACTGCCGCGGGTGGCGGCCGCGAAGTACGACAGCAGCACCGCCGCGGCGAGCACGCACATCGCCACGCGCGGCAGCCTGGTGCCCGGCGCCGGCAGGATACGGCCGCCGAGCCAGGTCGCGAGGTACCAGAGGAGGCCCAGCAGGACGAAGACGTTGGCCGGGGTGCCGACGCCGCCCAGCGCGGGCAGGGTGAGGTTCGAGGGGACGAAGAAGGCCAGCACCAGATAGCCGGTGAGGATCGTCGTGGCGTCCAGTCTCCGCACCAGCACGCCCTTGGGCCGCTCGGGGGGCCGGGCGCGATGGCACCGGGGGACGTACCCGGTAGAGGCGCGGCCCCGGCGGCGGACCACCGCGACGCCCTCGGCCAGGATGGACAGCAGGAACGCGCTGACCAGCCCGACGATGACGACGGCCGCGATGCCCTGGTAGCGGCCCTTCGACTGCGAGACCGGTGTCTGCGGCAGGACGACCGGTGCGGTCTGCACCGCGTACACCTTCGGCACCTTGGAGGCGGCCTGCAGTGCCTTGAGCTGCTCCCCGGTGAAGTTGGTGAGGACAGCGGTCTCCCGCAGCACCTTCACGCGGTCGGTGCCGGTGACCGTCAGGGTGATCAGCGGGCTGTCGGCCTCCGGTGCGAAACCGACCGTGTACCGGTCCGTGACGCCGCGGGAGTGCAGTTCCTTGGCCGAGTCGCTCGACTGGAGCGTCCTGATCAGTACGTCGGCCGTGACGACCAGCGAACCGCCCGCGTTCGACAGGGGGTTGCCGAAGGTTGGCGCCAGATCGGCGATCGCCGAGGAGTCCAGGACCGTGACGGAGCTCTGGGACTCGTAGGACACCGGGACGGTCCGGTACAGATACCCGCCCGCGAGCAGACTGAGCAGGGTGAGGGGCACCATGAAGTACCAACGCCTGCGCATGATCGCCAAGAGGTCGGCAAGGCTCATGAGAACTCCCATTTGGTGGCGGTTCGCCCCGGCGCCTGCGAGGATCGGTGGCGATGGAAGGAATCCCTGTGTCGCCGCGTGACGTCGCCGAAGCGCTGCTCCGCCGCTGGTACGTGCTGTTGCTCGTGCTCCTGCTGACGGCCGCCGGAGCCTACCGAGTGCTGCATCCGGCCCCGCAGTACCTGAGTTCGGCGGTGGTCGTCCTCAAACCGCCCGTGACGGGAAACCAGCCGAACCAGCTGACGAACCTCCAGCCGCCGCTCGCCACCCTCTCGTACGGTGTCATCCAGCAACTCGAGTCGCCCGCCGGGCGCAAGGAGCTGGCCGCCGCCGGCGTGCACGGGGCGTACCAGCTGATCCCGCGCAACAGCGGCACCAGCGCGACGCCGAGCTATCTGATCCCCTCGGTGCAGGTGCAGGCGCAGCGGTCCGGCGCCGTGGAGGCCGACACGGCGGTCAGCCGGGTCATCGAGGTCTACACCAAGCATGTGACCCAGCTGCAGGACGCCCAGGGGATCGCGCCCGCGTCGCGGATCAACGCATCCGTCCTGGTCGCCCCGAGCGCCGCCCCGCTGCAGGGCACCAGGTCCCGCGCCCTGGCCGGTACGGCACTGCTGGGCGGGGTCACCGGGATCGTGGGCGCCCTGTGGTTCGACCAGTACGCGCTGCGGCGCGGGAAGCGGGGAGACGACTCCCCGGACCCGGTCCGCCACACCGCCCAGATTCCCGTGGCCAACTGAGCTGAACCGAGCACGCATCAGATACCGCGGCGCTTCCACGACTCCCACCACAACCACTCCCGCCCGCGCTCGGCCACGGCCGACCACACCAGGGGCTGGAGATACGGCATGGCCTTCGGCCCGACGCGTCTGCGCAGCCGCAGCGCGCGGTACTCGGACAGCGCCGCGTATCCGGGCAGGCACTCCTCGGCGAACGCCACGCATTCCTCGACCGGTACGACGCCGGTACGCCCTCGGTCGTAGGCCCGGTAGGCCCGGCGCAGGGCGTAGCGGGCGAGCCGGGTGTGGACCTGGTCGGCCAGGAGGTCGGCGTGGGGCAGCCGGTCGGCGCACTTGGCGAGCACCGAGTCGAAGGCCACCAGGCGCTGGCGCAGGTCGTCGAGCTGGCCGCCGAAGTCGACGGTGGACATGTTCTTGCCGTGGACGCGGTAGAAGGCCTGGTCGGCGCCGCGTATGTAGCCGACGTCGGCGTGGGCGGCGAGCCGCATCCACATCTCGATGTCGCCGGCGTGGGGCAGGGTGAGGTCGTATCCGCCGACCTTCCGCTGGAGGCCGGTGCGGACGACGACCTCCGGCGAGGTGATACAGCCGGTGCCCTCGCTGAAGCGGCGCTCCAGCCACCACTGCCCGGGGTAGACGACCGAACCGGTGCTCCTGGTACGGGCCTTGGGCAGCGGGCCGCCGTGCTGGAAGCGCAGGGGGCGACCGTACGCGAACCCCGCCTCCGGGTGGGCGTCCAGGAGTGCGGCCGCGCGGACCAGGGCGCCCGGGACCAGGCGGTCGTCGGCGGAGAGAAGGGCCACGTAGTCGCCGTCGGCCCATTCCAGGAGGCCTTCGTTGTACGTGGCGATGTGGCCCTTGTTGGTCTCGTGGACGTGGACCTCGATGCGTGAGTCGGAGGCGGCCAGCTTCTGAGCGACCTGTGCCGAGTCGTCGGGCGAGGCGTCGTCGATGATGAGGACCCGGACGTCAACGCCGTCCTGCTCGTCCAGCACGCTGCTCACGCAGTCGGCGAGGAAATGGCCGTACTTGTAGCAGGGGATCACAACACTGACGGTGCTCATCGGTGGGAAAGCCAATCCCCGTCGGTGGTCCGCGCCGGGCTGGGCGCGGACCACCGACGGTGTGTGGGGACGGGTCAGTTCTTGTTCTTCTTCTTGAAGTCGGTCTTGCTGGTCAGGGTCCAGCTGCGGGACTTCACCGTGTCGTGGTGCTTGTCCTTGGCCGTGACCGTGATCTTGAACCGGATGCCGTCCGGCAGCGGTGCGGACAGGTGGACGGCCGCCTTGTGGGTCGCCCGGTTGTAGGAGGTGACGGCCGTGACGTGGAGCTTCCTGGCGGCGGCCGCGTCGCGGCCCGACAGGATGGTCACGGACCCCGACACCGACGTCACGGCGGACTTGGCCGGCACGGCCAGGACGAGGGCGCTCGCCGCGTCGGCGGTGTGCGCCACCGAGGACGCGGTCACCTCCGAGGCGGTGGCCGTCGCCAGGGACGCGCTCGGGTTGTCGGCGGTGAAGACGGGGCCGACCCAGTAGTTCGCGGATCCGTAGGAACCGTTGGGGAAGGCCGAGGCGCTGCCGTACTTGTAGAGCCCGTTGTGGTGGGTGGTCGTGTCGGCTGTGGCCGTCAGGGGATAGGACTTGTGGGCCCCCGCGAAGTAGCCGCCGTCCACCGCGTAGTTGCCGTTCGGCGCGTGGTAGGAGACGACGTACGCGGTGTCGGCGGTGATCGCCACAGGGGTGGTGAAGGTCAGTGTCTGCCAGCCGGCGGCCGTCTCGTTGGTGAAGGTGCCGCTGGCGAGCAGCGTGCCGTCGTCGGTCCACAGGCTGCCGGTGTGGGTGCCCGTGTTGCCGGTGCCCTTGTAGAAGGTGACACCGGTGACCCAGCCGGCCGCCGAGGACGTGAACCGGGTACCCAGCTCCAGGGAGTTGGGGTCGTCGGTCATGTGCGTGGTGGCCGGCACGGCGGAGGAACTCCACAGCGTGCAGGGGCAGGTGACCGCCGGCGGCGTGGAACTGGTGGTGAACGACCAGGTCACCGGGTTCGCCATGGCGTTGCCCCACACGTCGGAGGTCTGGACGGAAGCGGTGTATTCCCTGTTCAGCTCCAGCTCTGTCGACGGAGTGAACGTCGCCTTGTTCGAGGCGGGGAAGGTGACGGCCCCCGGCACGGTGTTGCCGTCCGGGTCCTTCACCTTGAACGTCACGCTGTCGGTGTCGAGGGCCGAG
Source organism: Streptomyces sp. NPDC050619 (assembly GCF_040654815.1). Lineage (NCBI taxonomy): Bacteria > Bacillati > Actinomycetota > Actinomycetes > Kitasatosporales > Streptomycetaceae > Streptomyces > Streptomyces sp. NPDC050619. Next base: position 153,998 of record NZ_JBFAIR010000012.1, read on the forward strand.
CTGAAGGTGGTCGACACCGGTGCCGTGATCGACGTGCCGGTCGCACCGGACGTCGGGGACGTCGAGGAGACGGTGGGCGGGGTCGTGCTGGCCGTCGAGGTGTCCAGCACCACGTCGACCCAGTAGTTGCTGCCGGAGGACTGCGAGGACGGGAAGGTGCTTGTCGTGCTGTAGCGGTAGACGCCGTTGCCGCCGTCGGTGCCGGATTTCAGGGCCGTGAGCGGGGCCATGCCGGAGGCGCTGTCGGCGAAGTGGCCGCTGTCGTAGGAGTATCCGCCGTTGGGGGCGAAGTACGAGGCGACATAGGTGGTGTTGGCTTTGACGCTCACGGGGGTGGCGAAGTTCAGCTGTTGCCAGCCGGAGGCCGTCTCGTTGGTGAAGGTGCCGGTGGCCAGGCGGGTGCCGGAGGCGCTCCACAGGCTGCCGGTGTGGGTTCCGGTGTTGGCGGGTGACTTGTAGAAGCGGACGCCGGTGATCGAACCGGCCACCGTGGTACGGATCTTGACGCCGAGCTCCAGCGGACCGGCGTCGCCCGCGTTGAGGGTGCCGGGCACGGCGGTGGCGGGCCAGACGGTACAGGGACAGGCCTGAGGGCCGACGGTGATCGGGACGGTGGAGACGGCGCCGATGTTGACGCTGTCGTCCACCGCGCGGACCTTGATGGACGCCGAGCCCAGGGTCGTCGGAGTCCAGCTGTAGCTCCAGGACGCCAGGCCGGTGGCGGCGTTCCAGGTCGCTCCGCCGTCTGTGGACACCTCCACGCGGGCCACCACGCCCCCGCCGGAGTCGGTGGCGGTGCCCTTGATGGTGACCGGCTTCAGCGCCGGGGCGGTGATCCCGGAGGCCGGGCTCGTCACGGTGACGGCCGGGCCGGTGGTGTCGGTGGAGGCGGTGGCGGCGACGAGGTTGCTCTGCAGGGACTTCGGCTGCGCCCCCATGTCGGCCAGGATGTTCACCGTCGCCTGCTGCATCCGGGCGTCCTCGGTGACCACCGTGTCATCGGAGTTGTAGGTGGGCACGTTGACCAGGCCCCACGACCACTGCACGGTCCCGGTCCCGAACACCAGGGCCCCGGAGTCCTGGTCGCGGAACTCGACGAGATTGTGCGTCGCCGTGCCGTTGCCGTACAGGTTGCCCCAGTCCAGACGGTACGTGCCGTCGGTGAGCTCCACCGTCGTGGACGACACGTCGATCTGCCCGCTGGGTCTGGTGCTGTTTTCGAGGTCGCTGTCCCACTCGTAACCGAGCGTGCCGGCCGGGAAGGTCGCGGTCTGGCCGGCGGTGAGGCCCGCGATGGAGGTGTTGCGCCAGATCCGGTTCTTGCCGTACGAGCCGGGGACGGTGATCGCGTCGTTGCGGTAGCCGTTCGCCTGGAACATGGAGCCGGTGAGGATGTTCGGCGGCTGGTAGGTCTGGCCGTAGTCGGTACTGGCCGGATCCATCCAGGTGCCGGTCCAGACGCCGCTGGGGTCGGCGATGCCGTTGTTGAACGCCATCTTGGTCATCTTGTAGCAGGCCAGGGTGCGGTCGGCCGTGTTCGTGCCGTCGATGCTGGGGGCCAGCCGCGTCTTCCAGAAGACCTCGTTGCCGCTGAAGAAGCCCTGCCGCACGCCGGCCTTCCGCGCCGCAAGGACGTTGGAGTACTGGCTCTGCGTCCAGTACTCGTCATGGCCGGACGACATGTATATCTTGTGCTTCTTCAGCAGGGTCGCGCCGTTTGCCGACGACACGTCCACGCCGGACAGATAGCTGACGTCGTAGCCGTTGCGCTCCAGCCAGGCCAGCATCATGAACTCGGAGCCGTAGATGCCGTTGTCGCCGCCGATGTCCAGCGGCCGGTTGTAGCTGACCTCGTAGGCACGGCCGTCGGGCGCGGGCCCGGTGCCGCCGTACATGTCCTGGCCGCCGTAGTCGTTGTACGCCTGCCAGGTCTGGTCGCTGGTCTGTACGACGACGTCGGAGGTGCTGGAGTCCTTGCGGACGACGAACGGGTACGGCATCAGGCCGTCGCCGTCGGTCTGCGTGAGGTTCGCGATGTACAGCCCGGACACGGCGTCGCTGGGCACGGTCCAGGTCGCGGTCACCGGCCAGTTGCCGCAGTCGACCAGGCCGGTGCTGCTCTTGGTGGCGCAACTGGCGGGCTTGGTGCTGTAGTTGGCCGGGTAGGTCACGGCTGCCTGGGCCGAGGTCGACATCAGGCGCGCGCCGTCGCCGCCGTACCAGCCCAGGCGATAGATCTGGACGTTGTACGGAGTCTTCGACTGGATCTTGAACTGAACGGTGTCACCGGCCTGGACGCTCTCCTTGGTGGAGAAACCCTGGATTTCCCCGTAGGCGTTGGGGGAGAACCAGTCGGTCTTCGGGCTGCCCGGCTTGGAGTTCTCGCAGACGATGGGGTTCGAGCCCGTTCCGCACGGATCGGCCACCGCCTGGGCGGGCGAGGCCTGGGGGAGTACCGCCCAGACCAATGCTGCTACGACGGCGAGGCGCCCGCCCCGGATCCGTCTGGTCCATCTGTTCATGTGTACCTCTCAGCCTTGGAGCGCTTCGGCGAGCGCGTCCACGACCCGCTGTTGCTGGTCGGAGGTGATCTGCGGGTAGAGGGGAAGCGACAGGATCCGGTCCGCCGCCTTCTCCGCGTTCGGGAAGTCGCCCCGGGCGTGTCCGAGATGGCGGTACGCCGGCGTGAGGTGGACCGGGGCGGGATAGTGCACCCCGGCGCCGATGCCCTCCTCGTTGAGCTTGCCCACGATGTCGTCGCGGTCCGTCCCGGCGACCTGGACGACGTACAGGTGCCATACGTGGACGTTGCCGGCCGCCGTCGTCGGGAGTAAGACCCGCCCGTCGGCCGCCAGTTCGGCGAGCAGCGCGTCGTAGCGGGCCGCCGCCGCACGCCGGGCCGCGTTGCCGTCCGCCAGCCGGGCCAGCTTCGCCCGCAGGACGACGGCCTGGAGCCCGTCCAGACGGCTGTTGAACCCGGGCACGTCGTGGCGGTACTTGGCGACGCCGCCGTGGTTCGCGATCGCGCGCACCAGGCCGGCCAGCTCCTCGTCGTCGGTCAGCACCGCGCCCGCGTCGCCGTACGCGCCCAGGTTCTTCCCCGGGTAGAAGCTGGTGGCCGCGATCTGGCCACTGCCAGGCGAGCGGCCGTCGCGGGTCGCGCCCTGGCACTGCGCGGCGTCCTCGACGACTCGTACGCGGTCGGGAAGCCGGCCGGCCAGCTCCGTCACCTCGGCCAACTGCCCGTACAGGTGTACGGGAACCACCGCGCGGGTGTCCGGGCCGACCGCGTCCAGGGCGGCCTGGGGGTCGAGCAGGTAGCCGTCGGGCAGGCAGTCCGCCAGGACCGGGCGGGCGCCGGTTCTCGCGACCGCCCCGGCGGTGGCGATGAAGGTGTTCGCGGGTACGACGACCTCGTCGCCGGCCCCGACTCCGCTCGCGCGCAGGGCGAGTTCGAGGGCGTCGGTGCCGTTGGCCACACCCACGCAGTGCGCGACGTCGCCGAAGTCCGCGTACTCGCGCTCGAACGCCCGCACCTCGTCGCCGCCGATGAACGCGGTGTCGGCGAGCACCCGCTCGAATCCGGACCGTACGTCGTCGGCGACCTCGGCGTGGGCCGCCTTCAGGTCCACCAGCGGAATCTGGTTCATGCGACTGGTCCCCCCAGTTGTTTTGTCATCAGTTCGTCGAGCGCGGGCGCTGCCGCCGCACGCAGCCGGCGGGCGGGGCTCCCCGCCCAGACCTCGCCCGGCGGCACATCGCCGAGCACGGTGCTCCCCATCCCGATCTGCGACCAGGCGCCGACCGCCGTGCCCTCCCTGACCAGGGCCCCGGAGCCCACATAGGCACCCCGCTCCAGCCGTACGCCTCCGCCCAGGCGGACACCGGAGGTGATCGTGGCGAAGTCCTCGACCACGTCGTCATGGGTGAGGACGACCTGCGGCATCACCGCGACATGCGCGCCCACCCGCACGGCCGCGGTCAGGACGCAGTGCGCGAGCAGGACCGAGCCGGGGCCGACCTCGGAGGTCGCCGACACCGCCGCCGTCGGGTGGATCACGGTGGCATAGCGGTCGTCGGGCAGGCCGAGCCTGCGGACCAGACGGGCCCGGGCCGCGTAGTCCCTCGGGTTGCCCACGCAGATCACCACCCGGGCCTCGGGCAGGCCGTGGACCAGGTCGCAGCCACCGAGGACCGGCACGCCGTCCACCTCGGTGCCGTGCAGGGCTGCGTTGTCGTCGAGGTGCCCGAGCAGCTCGACGTCGCCGGAGTCCCGTACGGCCTGTGCGGTCTCCCGGGCGAAGCCGCCCGCGCCGACGATCAGCAGCGCGCTCATCTTCGGGCCTGTTCGCGCAGCGCCGCCACGACTCGGTCCTGCTGGGCCTCGGTCATCGTGTGGAACAGCGGCAGGATCAGCGAGTCGCGGCTGATCCGCTCGGTGACCGGCAGCGCTGCGCGGGGGTGGCCCGCGTAGGCGGGTTCGAGGTGCGAGGCCATGATCCCGCGCCGGGCGGAGACGCCGGCCTCGGCGAGCACGGCGAGCAGGTCGTCCCGGCCGACGGGGAAGTCCTCGTCCAACAGCACCCAGTAGGACTGGAAGTTGCTCTGCCCGTGCGCGGGGTCGCGTACGGGGATCAGGCCGGGGACGCCTCGCAGCAGCGCGTCGTAACGGGCCGCCAGCTCGCGGCGGCGGACGATCATCGCGTCGAGTTTTCCGAGCTGGACCAGGCCGATCGCGGCCTGGACGTCCGTCATCCGGTAGTTGTAGCCGACCTCGAGGTAGCTCTCCAGGACGGGCTTGCTGCTCGCATGGCGCTCGGCCGCCGAGGCGTTCATCCCGTGCTCGCGCAGCCGGCGCAGGCGCGTGGCCCACTGGGCGTCGTCGGTGGTGACCATGCCGCCCTCGCCCGTGGTGACGACCTTGCGGGGGTGGAAGGACCAGGCGGCGATCAGCGCGCCGTGCCCCACGGGCTTGCCGCCGGCACTCGAGCCGATGGCGCAGGCCGCGTCCTCGACCAGGGGAAGGTCCCAGTCGGCGCAGGCGGCGCGCAGGGTGTGCACATCGGCCGGTACGCCGCCCTGGTGGACGACGAGGACGGCCTTGGTGCGGGGGGTGCGGACCGCGTCCACGGTGGCCGGGGTCAGGTTGCCGGTGGCGGGGTCGACGTCGGCGAACACGGGCTCGGCCCCCACGTAGCGCACGGCGTTGGCGGTGGCGATGAACGACAGCGAGGGCACCACGACCTCGTCGCCGGGCCCCACCCCCAGCGCGACCAGCGACAGATGCAGGGCCGTGGTGCACGAGCTGACCGCGATGCCGTGCTCGGCGCCCACCCGCTCCGCGAAGGCCCGCTCGAAGGCGGCGACCCGGGGGCCTTGGGCGACCCACCCGGACAGCACCGCGTCGGAGGCGGCCTTGGCCTCCTCCTCGCCGAGCCAGGGGATCATCACCGGGATGCGGTCGGCGCTCACTTCGAGGCCTCCCCCGCGGCGGCGCGCTCCGCACGCCACCACTCCACCAGGTCCCGCAGCCCCGTACGCAGGTCGATGCGCGCCGAGAAGCCGAGCCGCTCGGCGGCCCGCGTGGTGTCCGCGAGCCGCCGGATCACCCCGTTCACCGCGCGGGCGGGCCCGTGCACCGGCTCCAGGTCCGACGCGCCCATCGCCTCCAGCAGGCCCTGGGCGAGCTCGCGCAGCGAAGTCTCCGTACCACTGGCGACGTTGAACACCTCGTCGGTGAGATCCGACTCGGCGGCCAGCACATTGGCCCTCGCGATGTCGCGCACGTCGACGAAGTCCATGGTCTGCGTGCCGTCGCCGAGGATCAGCGGCGGCTCGCCCGCCTCGATGCGCTCCATCCAGCGGATGAGCACCTCGGTGTAGAGCCCGTGGATGTCCATCCGGGGGCCGTACACGTTGAAGTAGCGCAACGCCACATAGTCCAGTCCGTACATGGCGTGGAAACTGCGCAGCATGCCCTCGTTGAAGGCCTTCGCCGCGCCGTAGAACGTGTCGTTGTTGTACGCGTGATGGCGCTCGGTCGTCGGAAAGGTCTCGGCCATGCCGTAGACGGACGCCGAGGACGACGCGATCACCTTGCCCACCCCGGCCTCGGCCGCAGCCTCAAGGACGTTGAAGGTGCCGTCGACCATGACCTCGTTGGCCAGCCGGGGCTCCTGCGCGCACTGGGTGATGCGGATGGCGGCGAGGTGGAACACCAGGTCGGCGCCCTCGGTGACCTTCCGTACGGTGGCGGCGTCCCGGATGTCGCCCTCGACGACCTCCACGACGCCGCTGGGCAGGGCCTGCGCGAGGTTGGCCATCCGCCCGCGCACGAAGTTGTCCAGCACCACGATCTCGCGGGCGCCGCCCTCGGCCAGCAGGTCGACAAGGTTGGAGCCGATGGTGCCCGCTCCTCCGGTGACCAGGATCTTCTTGCCTCGTACGCTGCTCAACTGCACTTCCCTCTCCGTGAGATAAGACCGTCAACGGCCGGCACGCAGGCCGACGACCGCGCCCCGGAATTCCAGACTCCGGGACGCCGCCTCAAGAATGTCCAGCACCCGCAGGCCCGCCCGGCCGTCGGTCAGCGGCGCCCGGCGTTCCCTGATCGCGTCGGCGAACTCGTCGACCATGCTGCGCAGCGCTTCCTTCTCGCCGATGGCGGGCGCGACCATGTCTCCTGAGCGGTACGAGATGAGCATGTCCCGGCGCTCGTCCGCGCCGATCTCCTGCGGCGCGGCCAGGTCCACCCCCCGGTCGAAGATCGCCACGCGCTGGGCGGGGTTGAGGTCGTCCCAGATCAGGGTGCGTTTGGCGCCGCCCACCATGGTGGTCCGTACCTTGGTCGGCGACAGCCAGTTGACGTGCACGTGGGCAATGGCCCCCGTATTGAGCTGGAGCGTCAGATAGGCCACGCAGGCCTGTCCCGCGCCGATCGGGTCGGCCCCGTGGGCGGCGACGGCGACCGGCTCGACGTTCTCGGGGAGGATGAAGTCCAGGATCGACAGATCGTGCGGGGCCAGGTCCCACAGGACGTCGATGTCCTTCTGGACGAGCCCGAGGTTGATCCGGACCGAGTCGACGAAGTGGATCTCGCCGAGTTCGCCGGAGCGGACCAGCTCCCGGATGCGGCCCGCGGCCGGCGTGTAGCAGTAGGTGTGATCGCACATCAGGGTGAGCCCGCGCTCGTCCGCCTCGGTCACCAGGCGCATCCCGTCGGCGTACGTCGCCGCGAGCGGTTTCTCCACCAGGACGTGCTTGCCGGCGCGCAGGGCGGCCAGGGCGATGTCGAGGTGGGTGCCGGCGGGCGTGGCCACGGCGACGGCGGCAACGGCCGGATCGGCGAGGACGGCCGCGTAGTCCGAGGTGGCCTGGACCGTCGAGTAGTCGCCGAGCACCCGCTGGGCCCGGTCCACGTCGAGGTCGCACAGCCAGCGCAGCCGGAACTGCTCGCTGGCCTGGAAGTTGCGTACGAGGTTGGGGCCCCAGTAGCCGGCCCCGACGACCGCGACCCCCAACGGCTCCCTGCTCTGCGTCACTGTGTTCGTCTCCCGTTGGTCCATCAGTAGGCCCCCGTTCCGCGCACCACCGCGGACCCGGTGCGCGCCAGGATCGACAGGTCGAGGCCCATCGACCAGTTGTCCACGTATCCGAGATCGAGCCGGACCGCCTCGTCCCAGGGCAGGTCGGAGCGGCCGCTCACCTGCCACAGCCCGGTGAGGCCGGGCTTCACGAGCAACCGGCGCTTGACCTCCGGCGTGTACGCCTCCACCTCCTCGGGCAGCGACGGGCGGGGGCCGACGAGCGACATGTGGCCCCTGACCACGTTGAGCAGCTGCGGCAGTTCGTCCAGTGAGGTGCGGCGCAGCACCGAGCCGACCCGGGTGATCCGCGGGTCCTCCTTCACCTTGAACAGCAGGCCGTCGCTGTTCTGGTTGAGATGCGCCAGTTCCGCCCGCAGAGCCTCCGAGTCCTGCCGCATCGTGCGGAACTTCAGCATGGTGAAGTGGTCGCCGTACCGGCCCACCCGCTGTTGCCTGAACAGCGTCGGCCCGGAGCTGTCCAGCCGGACGATCAGGGCGATCAGCAGCATGGGCAGCGCGAGAACCACCAGGAGCGCCGCCGCGAGGGACCGGTCCAGCAGTTCCTTGGGCAACCGGGAGATCCGGGAGAGGTTCGGTGCCTGTACCCGCACCAGCGGCACCCCGTTGGTGGGCCGTACCACCAGCCGGGAGGCGGACATGTCGGCCAGCACGGGGGCCAGCAGGAAGTCGACGCCCTGCACGGCCGCTGTCCAGGACATCCGGCGCAGGACGGAGGCGTCGAACTCGGGCGCCGGCAGCGCCACCACGGTGCTGATGCCCATGGCCCGGACGACGTCGTTCATGTCGCCGACACCGCCGAGGACGGGAAGCCCCAACTTGCGGATCTCCGTTGCGTTTTCCCGATCGCTCAGGCACACTCCGGCGACCTGTAGTTCCTGTACGCCGCCGCGCCGCAGCACGGCGACCAGCTCCACGACGCCCCGTGACGGCCCGACCAGGAGCGTCGCGCTCCGGTCCCGGCCCCGTGCCCATCGTCTGTGCAGGCCGAGGCGGAGCGCGTACCGCAGAGGCAGGGCGATCGCGACGGCCGGAGCCGCAGCCATGGTCATGTCATGAAGAAGTGCCACGTCATGCGTGAACAGCCAGTTCGCGCTCGCCGCCAGCGCCGGCAGTGCCACCGCGCCGCGGAGCACTCGGCGGTACTCCTCGGTTCCCAGACCCAGGGCGCCGCGGTCGTAGGAGCGGTGGGCGAGCATGGCCACGAGCCACGTCGGAGGCAGCACCAGGGCCACCGTCCAGCGGCCGTACGCCGCGTGGATCACGAAGGCCGCGGCAACAGCGGCGAAGCTGTCCGCGACCAGCAGGACTATCCGGTACTTCTGTGCCGAGTGTCTTCGGCGAGCTTCTGGACGTCTGTGATCAACAACCAGTTGCTCATGCGTGACCTCAATGGTCATGCCCCCCCCACCACATACGCAGTTACCCGGGCGTACGGTCGCAAGTCAGCGCCCGGGGCCAGATCGGCACCGATGTGCTCTGAGCACGGCGGTACTGGAAAAGCGAGGGAGCTGCAGCGGTTCCCCAACCGCTCTACGCACCCTGCCTGTTGGTTACTGCCTGTTTCGCATCAGTTTCACAACGCCGCCCATGACGTGCAGTCAAAGAAGGAGTTCCCCACCCAAACCGATGCGGCGGCCCTTAATCTAGACCACGGGTCGCGGCCACGGGAACAGTTGGACGAAACACACTTCGCAATACTGACACCGGCCGCATACTGCCCAGGTGACGAGCATCGTGATCCCGGCACACAATGAGGCGCGAGTCATCGGCCGGCTCCTCGATTCGCTGCTGGCCGATCCCTCCGAGGGCGAGACCGACATCGTCGTCGTATGCAACGGCTGTACGGATGACACCGCGCGGATCGCGGCCGCCCGCGGCCCGCGCGTCCGGGTGGTCGAGATCCCCACCCCCTCCAAGCACACCGCCCTGCGGACGGGCGACGAGCACGCGCGCGGCTTCCCCCGCCTCTACGTGGACGCCGACGTCGTGATCGCGGGCGCCGACGTACGGGCGCTGACCGATCCCCTGGACGACGACACCTCGGGCATCCTCGCCACCGCCCCCGAACGGCAGATTCCGCTGGCCGGCTGCGCATGGCGGGTGCGTGCCTACTACCAGGTGTGGCAGCGACTCCCCGCCGTACGCGAGGGGCTGTTCGGCCGGGGCGTCATCGCCGTCTCCAAGGCCGGGCACGCCCGGATCGCCGCACTGCCGCCGCTGATGGCGGACGACCTGGCCGCGTCCCTGGCGTTCGCCCCTGAGGAGCGGCTCGTGGTCCGCGCGGCCAGTGTCGTGGTCCACCCGCCGCGCACGTGGCCGGACTTGATCAAGCGGCGGGTCCGGGCCGCGGTGTCCACCGCCCAGGTCGAACAGCATCACAGGCCGCAAGAAGCGTCGGCGCGCACGAGCAAGGCGGATCTGAAAGCCGTACTCCGCGGGGAGCCGAAGCTGTTCACGAGTGTCATGGTCTTCGTCGCCGCGGCGCTTGTCGCCCGGCGAAGATCCAGAAAAGCCATCCGGGCACAGGACTTCGGTACCTGGCTACGGGACGAGAGCAGTCGGCGGAACTGACCGCACCGCACCGCATCTGGAGTCCTTGATCATGTATCTCACCGACCGCTCCGCGCCTTCAGGGGCGGACACCGAGCAGGGCCGAAGACGCGGCCCGGGGCCCAAGGTCGCCCCGGTCGTCCTCGTGCTGGGCACGGTCAGCCTGATCACCGACATCTCGTCGGAGATGGTCACCGCCGTCCTGCCGCTCTACCTCGTCTCCACGCTCGGTTTCACCCCGCTGCTGTTCGGCACCCTCGACGGCGTCTACAACGGCGCCGGCGCGCTGGTCCAGCTCACCGGCGGCCACCTCGCCGACCGGGTGCGCAACCACAAGCTGATGGCCGGCCTCGGCTACGGCCTGTCCGCACTGTGCAAGCCACTGCTCCTGATCGCGAGCAGCCTGGGCGCGCTCGGCACGGTCCTCGCCCTGGACCGCACCGGCAAGGGCCTGCGCACCGCCCCCCGCGACGCGATGATCTCCCTGTCCACACCGCCCGAGAACCAGGGCCGGGCCTTCGGCGTACACCGGGCGATGGACACCACCGGCGCGATGCTCGGCCCCCTGGCGGCCTTCCTCATCCTGAGCGTGGCGACCGACGGCTACGACGCCGTGTTCGGCGTCAGCGCGTGCGTCGCCGCACTCGGCGTGATCGTGCTGGTGCTGTTCGTACCGGGGAGGGAGGAGCGGGCGCGGGCGGGTGGGGAGGGTGCGCGGACGGGTGGGGGTGGTGTGCGGGCGGGTGGAGCCGGTGTGCGGGCGGGTGGAGTGGGTGCGGCGTCGGAGGGAGGGGGTGCGGCGGCGGGTGGAGCGAGTGTGTGGACGGACGGAGGTGGTGCGCGGGCGGACGGAGCGGGCGGGGCGCGGGCGGACGGAGCGGGCGGGGCGCGGGCGGACGGTGCGAGTGTGCCGACGGAAGGAGCCGGGGCGCGGGCGGGCGGTGTGGGTGTGCCGGCGGGTGGAGCCGGTGCGGCGACGGACAGGGCGGGTGCGCGGGCGGGCGGTGCGGGTGCGGCGCTGGACGGAGGGGGTGTGCCGGCGGGTGGAGCTGGTGCGGCGACGGACAGGGCGGGTGTGCGGGCGGGCGGAGGGGGTGTGCCGGCGGGTGGAGCTGGTGCGGCGACGGACAGGGCGGGTGCGCGGGCGGACAGGGCGGGTGCGGCGCTGGACGGTGTGGGTGTGCCGGCGGGCGGTGCAGGTGCGGCGCCGGGCGCAGCAAGTGTGGCCGACGGCAAGCGGCCCGTCCGTGTGCGCGAAGCGCTGGCGTTGCTGCGGCTGCCGCGGCTGCGGGCGCTCGCCGGCTGTGCCGCGCTGCTCGGGCTGACCACCGTCAGCGACGCCTTCGTCTACCTGCTCCTGCAACGGCGCGCGGGCATCGGCGAGCAGTGGTTCACGCTGCTGCCGCTGGGCACCGCCGTCGTCTTCCTGCTGCTGGCCGTGCCCGTCGGCGCGCTGGCCGACCGGATCGGGCGGCGCACCGTGTTCCTCACCGGGCACATGGGCCTGCTCACCGCCTACGCCCTCCTGCTGTGGGCCCCGGCCACACCGGCCCTCCCCTTTCTCGTACTCGCCCTGCACGGCACGTTCTACGCGGCCACCGACGGCGTACTTCCGGCCACCCTCGCCGACATCGTGCCCGAGCAGTTGCGCGCCAGCGGCCTCGCCATCGTCGGCACCTGCCAGGCGCTGGCCCGGTTCTGCTGCTCACTGGCCTTCGGCGCCGCCTGGACGGTGTGGGGAGACGGCCCGGCGCTGGCCGGCGCGGCGATCGGCCTGCTGTGCTGCGCGGCCGTCGCGGGCAAGCTGCTGCGGCCGGCCGCGAGGACCCGATGACCACCACAGCCTCAAGGATCCAGATGACACCGCTCCGCCGCCGCCTGCTCATACTCGTCACGGCGGTTCTCCTCCTCGCGGGCCTGGGAACCGGCGTGGTCCTGCGCGCCGCCGACCGCGCGAATCAGGCGAACCAGCCGCAGCCGGGCGGCCCCGCTGTCAGCGCGGGCAAGTTGACGCTCGAGCAGAAAGACCGCCTGACCTTCCTCAACGCGGCGGCCGGCCCGCACCGCAGGGCGGTCGCCTCGGTTCCGTCCACCGACCCCGGGGGCGGGCGAATCGCCGCAAGCCTGAAGTGCGCGCGCTTCTACGCGGCGGCCGGCACGGGCATCTGCCTCCAGTCCGTCCCCGGCGTCCTCAAGCAGAGCAACCGTGCCCTGCTCCTGGACGCCAACCTCCGCACGCTGCGCACCTTCCCGCTCGCGGGCAACCCCAGCCGGGCCCGGGTCTCGCCCAGCGGCCGCTTCGTCGCCTGGACCGTCTTCGTCTCCGGCGAGTCCTACTCGTCCGCCTTCTTCTCCACCCGGACCTCGGTCCTGGACACCCGCACCATGCGGCTGACTCCCAGCCTGGAGGCGTTCTCCGTCGTCCTGGACGGCAAGCGCTACCGCGCGGCGGACATCAACTTCTGGGGCGTCACCTTCGCCTCCGACGACGACACTTTCTACGCCACCCTCAACACCGCCAACCGGACCTACCTGGTCCGGGGTTCCCTCTCCCGGCGTACGGTCACCACCCTGATCGAGAACGTGGAGTGCCCCTCGCTCTCGCCCGACGGGACGCGTGTCGTCTTCAAGAAGCGGGTCCCGTCGGGGGTTTCCCTCTGGCGCGAGTACGTCCTCGACCTGGGCACCCTGCGCGAGACGCCGCTCGCCGAACGGCACAGCGTCGACGACCAGGCCGTCTGGCTCGACAACGACACCGTCGCCTATGCGCTCCCCGCCGAGGGCAAGGTCGGCAGCAGCGACCTGTGGAGCGTCCCCGCGGACGGCACGGGAACCCCCCGCCGGCTGATCGCGGGCGCTTCTTCCCCGGCGCCGCAGTAGACCCGGGAACCGGATTCCCGGCGTCTCAGAGTGCGGCGCAGGTGTCGCCGATCGCCTTGTCCAGAATCGTCAAGCCGAGCGACAGCTCGTCCTCGGTGGCGGTCAGCGGCGGTGCCATCCGCAGGACTCCGCCCATGCCGGGGAGCTGGACGATGTTCAGGTGCAGGCCGAGTTCGAGGCTGCGCTGCGTGACCCGCGCGCCCAGCTCGTTCGAGCTCCGCTTCGTCTCCCGGTCGACGACGAGTTCGAGCCCGGCCAGCAGGCCCCGGCCGCGGATGTCGCCGACGACCTCGTGGCGCGTGGCGATGTCCGCCAGGCCGTCGCGGAGGAACGCGCCGAGCGATCGCGCGCGCTCGTCGAGCCTGTCGTCGATCAGGACGTCGAGGACGGTGTTGCCGACCGCGGCCACCAACGGGTCGGCGACGTGCGTGGTGAAGAACAGGAACCCGCGCTCGTGCGCCTCCTGCTCGATCTCGGCGCTGGTGACCACGGCCGCGAGGGGCAGCCCGGCACCGAGCGTCTTGGACAGGGTGAGGATGTCGGGGACGATGCCGTCGCGCTCGAACGCGTACCAGGTCCCGGTGCGGCAGAGGCCGGTCTGGGCCTCGTCGAGGATCAACAGCATGCCGCGTTCCCGGCATTTCGCTTGCAGGGCCGCGAAATACCCGGGCGGCGGTTCGATGATGCCGCCTGAGCTGAGAATCGGTTCGACGAGGCACGCGGCCAGGCTGCCGGTCGACTGAGCGTCGATCAGGTCGAAGGCGAAGTCCAGTTGGCGCTGCCAGTCCAGCGAGCCGTCGGCCGTGGTGAAGTCGGGCCGGTACGCGTTCGGTACGGGGATGGCGAAGTTGCCGGGCGCGGCCGGGCCGTAGCCCTTGCGCCCCGCGCTGTAGGTGGCGGACGCGGCGGCCTGCGTCATGCCGTGCCAGGACCGCGCGAACGAGACGATCTCGTGCCTGCCGGTGACGAGCTTGGCCATCCGGATGGCGGCTTCGTTCGACTCGGCGCCGGTCGTCAGCAGCAGCACCTTCTGAAGCGGCGCGGGCAAGGTGCCGGCCAGCCGCCGGGCCAGATCGACCACCGGGCGGCTGAGCATGCCGCTGAAGAGATGGTCGAGGGCGGCGACCTGCCGCTGGACGGTCGCGACGATCTCCGGGTGCGAATGGCCGAGGATCGCGCGCATCTGACCGGAAGTGAAGTCGAGGATCTTCCGGCCGTCCGCGGTGAACAGGAAACTCCCGGCGGCGCGGTCGATGATCTCGCGGGTGAACTCGCCGCCGTAGCGCACGAGATGCCTCTCGGCATCGGCCCAGAAGGTTTCGGTGGACGGCGGGGAGATGGTCGAAGCAGCCATGACGTCGACGGTAGGTCGCGCCCGAGCGACACGTCCATCTCCCCTCGCGGCCGGGCTGCCGATCGCTCCGTCACCCGTGCGAGCTACACGCAGGTGTCCACCGAGGGGTGACGATCTCGGGGCGCCGGATCCGTAGCGTTCGAGGCAGTCGCGGCGCTCCGGCCGTGGTGCCGGATTCCGGTAATTCAAGGCGGATTCGGATGCATCCGCCACCACCGGAACCAGGAAGATCAAGGTCGACGGCTGGTCGGTGAACGTGTCCTGTTCCGGTGCTCCGGCGGACGGCAGGCCTGTCATCGTCCTTTTGCACGTCGCGCACGACGATGAAGGCGCGTCAGTGGTGGTGGCCGTCCCGGCCGAGGGTCTCCACGGGGGTCGCGCCGGGGCGGGTCCACTGCGGCACGGGGCGGCTGGTCGGGCCCCAGGTGGCGTTCCCGTCCGCGTCCGAGCGCCAGGACCAGCACGGGACGTCCCCCTCGGGCCAGCCCTCGGGCTTGTCCTCCCACGCCTCGCCGCGGCCGTAGGGCGTCATGTCGAGCAGGCCGAGGGACCCGTTGACCCGCTCGTTGCCACGGCCCGTCGTGGAGTAGGTGAGGAACACGCGGTCGCCGTCGCGCAGGAAGCAGGTGAGGTAACCCATGTCGCCACCGACCGGCGCGTCCACGTCGCGCACCGAGTACCAGGGCTGGGTGTAGCCCATGAACTCGACGTAGGAGGCCACCTCGTCCCACCTCCCCGTGGTCAGGACGACGAACGAGACACCGCGGGCGTTGAGGTAGACGGCGTCCTTCAGGTGCCAGGCCGTGGTGGTGCAGCCCTCGCACTGTCCCTGGTGCGGCGCGCCGTCGTACCACATGTGCTTGTAGACCACGAGCTCGTCGCGGCCCTGGAAGAGGTCCAGGAACGGGACCGGGCCGTCGGGTCCGACGACAGCGACCGTCCCGTCGAGCTCCACCATCGGCAGCCGGCGGCGGGCCGCGGCGATGGCGTCGCCCTCGCGGGTGTGGGCCTTCTCGCGGACCAGCAGCTCGTCACGGGCCGTCTGCCAGGTGGCCAGGTCAACGACGGGCGGGCGGCCGGGCAGCGCGGTGGTCGGGTCACTCGGCGTGGTTGTCATGGTGTCCTCCGTGGCGTCTCGTGCCGGGCAGCGTCGTACGGCGTCGTACGACGATCACCAGAACAGACTGGAGACCGGGCCGGAACTCATCGCGGCAAGGGGGACGCTCTGGTGCTGGGCGTCAGGCTTGCACGGTGGGCCGGACGACGATCTCGCTGATGTCGATGCCGACGGGCTGCTCGATCGCGTAACCGATCGCGGACGCGATGGCGGAGGGCGGTATGGCGATCTCGTCGCGCTGTCGGGCGGCCGCCGCCGCTGCTTCGGGACTCGCCCCCTTGCCCACGCCCTCAGTGTTGGTGAACCCCGGTGAGACGAGGGTGACGCGCAGGTCGGGTCCCGACTCCTGCCGCAGGCCCTCGGTCAGCACCTTCACCGCCGTCTTGGTGGCCGCGTAGACGGCCTGGGGAGATTTCACGACGTAGGCCGCGGTGGAGGCGACGTTGACGAACTGGCCGGAGCGCTGCCGGCGGAAGACGGGAAGTGCCGCCCCGATACCGTTCAGCAGGCCGGTGACATGTGTGGCGACCATGGCATCCCAGTCGTCCTGACGCAGCTCGTCGAACGGTGACACCGCCATCGTGCCGGCGTTGGAGACCAGCACATCGAGCCGGCCGAAGCGGTCGACCGCCGTGTCCGTCAGGCGCTTGAGGTCCTCGCGGCGCGTCACGTCGATGACGGCCCCGACGGCCGAGCCGCCCTGCGCCGTGATCCGGTCCACCACCGCGGTCAGCCGGTCCTCCCGTCGGGCCCCGAGCACGAGGTGGGCCCCTTTCTCGGCGAGGTGGGTCGCCGTAGCCGCTCCGATGCCGCTGCTGGCACCTGTGATTGCTACGACCTTGCCCTCGACACCTGGCATGAGCAACGTCACTCCAAGGGAGCAAGCCGAAGGGAACCGGAGAGGGGAATGGCGACCGATGACGGCCGGCAGTGCACAGCGCCCGTTGCGAGCTGACGCGCGGCGTAACAGGGACAAGATCCTCGCGGCCGCGGTGCGCGTGTACGCCGAGGAAGGGCTGGGTGCGCACCTGGAGCGCATCGCGAAAGAGGCGGGCGTGGGCAGCGCGACCCTGTACCGCAACTTCCCCACTCGGGAGGCTCTGATCGAGGCGGTCTACCGCAACGAGGTGGCCCAGCTGTGCGACGCCGTCCCCGGCCTGCTCGCGGCGCAGCCGCCCCACGAAGCCCTACGCGCCTGGACGCGCCTCTTCCTGGACTACGTCACCGCCAAATCCGGCATGGCCGACGCGCTGCGCACCATCGCCGCCGCGGGAAGCGACCCCTACGGCCACAGTCGGGACATGATCCAGGCTGCCGTCACCGCCCTGATGGACGCATGTGCGGCCGCCGGGGCGATCCGCGCCGACATCAGCGCCACCGACATGGGTGCCGCCCTCGAAGGCATCGCTCTTACCTCGGCCAAGCCCGAACAGCGGGAACGGGCCGAACGCCTGCTCGACCTCACGCTGGACGGCCTGAAGGCCCGTTCGTGAGGCGGGAAGGGCCGTCAAGGTGCCCGTTGCGGCGAGCAGCTGGAGGAACTTCCGGCGGTCGGCATGCAGATGGGTGTGTGTCAGAGGACGTCGTAAGTCAGATGCGTCGCGGTCGATGTCGAGGTCACGCTCCGCTGCACCAGCGTGCGCGGCGCTCCGCCGGTGAACAGTGGCGTCCCGGCGCCCAGCACGACGGGCGCGAGGTGCAGCGTCAGCGCGTCGACCAGCCCGGCGTCGAACGCCGAGCCGATCGTGGCGCCGCCGCCCATGAGGGCGACGTCGAGGTCCCTGCCGCTGTCCGACGACGCCGCCTCGGCGCGCTCGCGTGCGACGGTGACGGCGTCGGGCAGACCGGTGGTGACGAACGTCCAGTCGAGGCCCGTGAGCCGCACCGACTCCGGCGGCGAGCTCGTCACGACGATGAAGGCGGGTTTGCCGACCTCGCCGGCGCCGTAGCCGGTCGTGTCGTCCCAGCCGCGGGGCCCGTCGACCACGTCGAAGAGCTTGCGGCCGAGGACGACGGCGCCCGAGCGGGCGGTCGCCTCGCGCAGGACCCGGCGGTCGTCGGGGTCGTCGGAGAACGCCCAGGTGTGCAGGGCCTCGCCGCCGGTGCCCAGACCATTGTCCGGGCCGGGGTCGGGGCCGGTGACGAAGCCGTCGAGGGAGACCGAGATGTCAGCGATGATTCGAGTCATGCCAGTGCGGACTCGATCCGCCGCCCGAACTCATCGCCGGCGCATGAAACGTGTGCCGGATGCGAACCCGATGGCCTCTGATCCGCACCCAAGCAGGAGGGCAGAAGGCAGAGGCCATCAGAGGTCGAGCACCAGCCGAGGGCCGCAGGAACGCGAGACGCAGATCAGCATGGTGTCGCCGGCGGCACGCTCGTCCTCGTCGAGCAGTGAGTCCCGGTGGTCCGGCGTGCCTTCCAGCACGTCCGTCTCACAGGTGCCGCAGGTGCCTTCCCGGCAGGAGAACAGCACCGGGACGCCCGCCTCCTCCGCCACTTCGAGCACCGACCGGTCCGGTGGCACGGTGAGTGTGCGGCCCGAGCGGGTGAGCACCACCTCGAAGGCCTCGGCCTCGGCCGCCTCAGCCCCCTCGGCCGCCGACGGCTGGACCGGGGCGAACCGTTCGATGCCCAGGGTGCCGGCGGGCCAGTCGGCGCACTGCTCCCGCGCGGCCCGAAGCAGCGGCTCCGGACCGCAGGCGTGCACCAGCGTGCCCTCGCGGGGCGAGCCGAGGAAGGCGGCGAGATCCAGCAGGCCGTGGGTGTCCTGGGGCCGGATCAGTACGCGGTCCCCGTAGCGCGCCAGACGCTCCAGGAACGCCATGGAGTCGCGGGTACGGCCGCCGTACAACAGCTGCCAGTCGGCCCCCGCCGCTTCGGCGGCTTCCGCCATCGCCAGGATCGGAGTGATGCCGACGCCGCCCGCGATGAAGAGATGGCGCTCCGCCGCGCGCAGCGGGAAGTTGTTCCGCGGCCCGCGCACCCGCACGGCCGTGCCCTCAGCAAGACGGTCGTGGACGTACGCGGAACCGCCGCGGCCGCCCGGTTCGCGCAGTACCGCGATCTGCCAGGCCGTCTGGTCGGCCGGATTCCCGCACAGCGAGTACTGGCGGATGAGGCCGTTGTCCAGCAGCAGGTCGATATGCGCACCCGGCGCCCAGGCCGGGAGCGGATCGCCGTCAGGGTGGCGAAGGACGAGGGAGACGACGCCGTCGGCGGCATCGATGCGGGCGTCCACGACGAGGGTTGCCTCGCCGTGGTCCGCCTGGGACTGAGGTGCCTCGGGGCCCTGGAGGACCTGGAGCGGTTGGTTGGTCATGTGCGTCAACCTGAGTCTCGTACGGGTGGGGCGGGTGGGGGACGAGGGCGGGAGGCCAGGGACCTCAGACGCCCGGTACGTGCAGCAGCAGTGCGTCGCCCTGGCCGCCGCCCCCGCACAGGGCGGCGGCCCCGGTGCCGCCGCCGCGCCGCAGAAGTTCCTGGGCGAGGGTCAGGACGAGCCGGGCGCCGGTCATGCCGACCGGGTGGCCGAGGGCGATCGCGCCGCCGTTGACGTTCACCTTCTCCGGGGGAATGCCGAGTTCGCGTACGGAGGCCAGGGCCACCCCGGCGAACGCCTCGTTGATCTCGAACAGGTCGAGGTCGGCGGCCTTCAGCCGGCCGTCCCGGGACAGCGCGTCGCGGACCGCCCCGGCCGGCTGCACGAGCAGCGAGGGGTCGGGGCCCGCCACGGTGCCGTAGGCGCCGATCTCGGCGAGCGGTGTCAGGCCCTCGCGGCGGGCGCGGTCCGCGCTCATCACGACGACGGCCGCGGCGCCGTCGGAAAGCTGTGAGGAGTTGCCCGCCGTGATGGTGCCCGCACCGGAGAAGGCGGGCTTCAGGCGTCCCAGGGTCTCGGCGGTACTTGTCGGCCGTACGCCCTCGTCGGTGTCCACCACCGTCTCGCCCCGGCGTCCGGCCACCGTGACCGGGGCGATCTCCGCGGCGAACGCGCCGGACTCCTGGGCGCGGTGGGCCCGCTGGTGCGACAGGGCGCTGTACTCGTCCTGCTCCGCACGGGTCAGCGCGAAGGGCCGCTGGTAGCGCTCGGTGGCCGCGCCCATGGAGACCCCGTCGAAGGCGCAGGTCAGCGCGTCGCGGTCGAGGGCGTCCTCGACGGCCGTCGCCCCGTACTTCCAGCCGGTGCGGGATCCGCGCAGCAGATGCGGGGCGCCGGACATGGACTCCATGCCGCCCGCCACGACCACCTCGTGGCGCCCTGAGGCGATCATGAGATCGGCCAGGGCGATGGCGTGCAGCCCGGACAGGCACAGCTTGTTGACGGTGCTCGCCGGTACGGCGAAGGGGATACCCGCGGCCACGGCGGCCTGCCGAGCCGGGTTGGGGCCGGCCCCGGCCTGGACGACATGGCCCATGACGACGGCTTCCACGGCGGCCGGGTCCACCTGCGCGGCGGCCAGCGCGGCACTGACGGCGTGCGCGCCGAGGTCGACGGCGGACACCGTACTCAGGGCGCCCATCAGCTTTCCGATGGGCGTTCGGGCGCCGGCGACGATGACGGATCCGGGCATGGCCGGGACCTCCTGTGGATGTGGGTGGGTCAGAGGACGGCGTCGACGGAGCGTTCCGCGACCAGGTGGGCGGTCTCGTTCACCGAGTGCAGAACGATCCGGCCCCCGGGCATGCGGCGCACCCGGCTGACCGAGGTGTAGCCGGGATGGAACCAGAACATCCGGGGTATTTCGAGCACGGTCGCCAGATAGGTGTTGGTGATCCCGCCGTGGCACACGGCCGCGATCCGCTGTCCGGGGTGGGCGTCCAGCATGGTGTTCATGCCCCGCACCGCCCGGGCCCGGAAGGCGTCCCAGTCCAGGTCGGGCACGAAGTCCTCGTACCGTCCCTCGGCCAGAGCCACCGAACGGGGGTCGTCCGCGTTGATCTGCTCCGGCGGCGTGTAGGGGTGCGAGACGTCGGTGTCCCACTCGCGCAGATCGTCCAGCACGGTGGCGGTCAGGCCCGTCAGCTGTTCGAGGGGCGCCGCCGTCTCACGGGCCCGCCGGTACGGACTGGCGTAGAGGGCGTCGATGCCCTCGCCCGCCAGCCACGGGGCGAGGCGCTCGGCCTGGGCGATGCCCTCCGGCGACAGCTCGGGGTCGAAGACGCCCGAGACGGGCAGGCCGTGCCGGACAAGCAGAAGTTCCGTCATGAATCGTCCTTCGTATCCTTCGTATGAGGAGTGGTGAACACCGGTGCTCAGCCTGCGATCGTCCGGTCGGAGTCCCAGTAGGGGCGGCGCATCGCGCGCTTGTCGAGCTTGCCCATGGCGTTGCGGACGAGTTCGGGGACGACCTCGTACGACTTCGGGCACTTGTACGCGGCCAGCCGCTCGCGGCAGAACGTGTCCAGTTCCCCCTGCGCCGGTGCGCTCCCCTCGGTCACGACGACCAGGGCCCGCAGCGACTCACCGAAGTCGGGGTCGGGCACACCGATGACCGCCACTTCGGCGACCCCCGGGTGCTCGCGCAGCACCGCCTCGCTCTCCGCCGGGTACAGGTTCACCCCGCCGGAGACCACGACGTCCGCGGCCCGGTCGGTGATGAAGATGTAGCCGTCGGGGTCGACGTAGCCGATGTCGCCGAGGGTGAAGACGCCGGGGGCGACGTAGGCGGCCTTGGTCTTCTCCTCGTCCGCGTGGTAGCGCACGCCGCGGCCCTCCGGTGCCCGGAAGGCCAGCAGCCCGAGCTCACCGGTGGGAAGCGGACCACCGTCGTCGCCGGTCACCAGGACGTCGAAGGGCGACTGGACGCGCCCCACCGAACCGGGGTGCTCCAGCCACTCGGTGCTGTTGATGCGCGCGACCGTGCCCGCCTCGCTGGCCCCGTACGACTCGGTCAGCACCGGACCGAACCAGTCGATCATGGCCCGCTTGACCTCCGGGGGGCAGGCGGAGCCGGTGTGCGAGACCTGCACCAGGCTGGAGACGTCGTAGCGGGCGCGTATCTCCCGCGGCAGGGCCAGGAGCCGGGTGAAGTGGGTCGGCACCATCACCGACGAGGTGATCCGCCACTGCTCCACGCGGTGCAGGAACGTCTCCGCGTCGAACCTGCCGAGGATCACCACCGGCCGGCCGGCCGCGAGATGGCGCAGCGAGGTGAGCGGCCCGTTGTGCTGGAGCGGGCCGCACACCAGGTGCGGTCCCGGCGGGAAGCCGGGGCGGGCGGCCACCGCCTCCAGGTAGGCGGCGCTGTCCGTCACCGGGCCCTGCGCCCAGCGCACCTCGGTGCCGCGGGCCCGCCCTGTGGTGCCCGATGTGTAGACCAGCGGCGGTCGGGCGGGGCGGCCGACGGGCGCCGGCACCGGTTCCGCATCGGCCAGCCACTGGGTCCAGTCGATGGCGTCGTCCTTGGCCGGCATTCCGTGCACGACGACCGGGAGGCCGAGTTCCGCGCCCGCCTGCCGGGCGGCCGACTCGCCCGCCGGGCCGCTGATCACCGCCTTCGCACGCGCGTCGGTGAGCAGGTCGACCAGCTCGCGGACGGTCAGCTGCCGGGAAGCGGCCACGGTGCCGACGCCGGCCCGCAGACCGGCGAGATGGGCCACCATCGTGGCCACGGCGTTGTCGCCCAGGACGGCGACCCGGTCCTCCGGCTCGGGCGCGACCTCAAGGAGGCGCCCGGTCAGGCGTGCCACCTGGTCGGCGAGCCGCGACCAGGACAGGCTCTCGGTGTCGTCGGCCAGGGCGGTCGCGTTCGGCAGTTCGCGGGCACGCAGGTCGAGTGGCTGTAGGGACATGGATCCTCCGGCGCTCCTCGGTTCGTCCTCTCCCTCGCTCCACCGGGTGCACCCCGTCTGCCCAGCGGCCGGGCAGTGGGAGAGTCGACGCCAGGACTGTAGCGTTTATCAAGAAAGTACGGAACACTCTGACCCGAGCCGGACGCACACGCCCTTGTTGGGCACGTGACGCAGTCCCGCTTCGAGCCACTGTTACTGAAGCAGCCGTCTGGTAAGTGCCGGGTGGACGCGTGTGCCGAGGAGGTCACCATGCCCCAACCGAATGTGGACGAGTGGCGTGGTGCGGTCCGCCAGTGGCTGGCCGCGACGCTCGAACCCCGGCGGACGGCCGAGACCACCGCTCACACCGCCGCCGATCTCGCCGTCTTCCACAACCTCCCGGACGAGGAGGAGCGACGGCTGCTCGACCGCTGCCGCGCCTACCAGCGAGCCCGGCACGAGGCCGGCTACCAGGCCCTCACCCTTCCCCAGGAGAACGGCGGCCAGGGCCTGACCGCCGCCCACGCGGCCCTCTTCGCGCAGGAGGAGTCGGCGTTCGACGTACCGCCGTCCACCGAGCTGATCAGCGTCACCGTGCGGCTGGTCGCGATGTCCGTCTCCCTGTTCGGAACGCCCGAGCAGCGCGAGACCTACGCCCGTGCCTTCCTCCGTACGGACCTGCTGGCCTGCCAGCTCTTCAGCGAACCCGGCGCCGGCTCCGACCTGGCCGCGCTGCGCACCCGCGCCCGCCAGGACGGTGAGGAGTGGGTGATCGACGGCCAGAAGGTGTGGACCTCGGGGGCACAGTTCGCCGAGTACGGCCTGCTGCTCGCCCGTACCGACCCGGACGTCGTGAAGCAGGCCGGCATTACCGCGTTCCTGGTCCCCATGGACAGCCCGGGCGTGGAGATCCGTCCGATCCGGCAGATGAGCGGCGGCGCCTCCTTCAACGAGGTCTTCCTCAGCGGCGTACGCGTCCCGGACGGGCTGCGGATCGGCCGCCCCGGCCAGGGCTGGGAGGTCGCCAATGCCACTCTCGCCTTCGAGCGCACCGCCTCCGGCTCCGGAAACCGGCGCAAGGGCGGCACCTTCGACGACGTACTCGCCCTCGCCCGCTCGCTGAACCGGACCGGGGACCCGCTGGTACGCCAGCAGCTCGCCGACCTGTACGTCCGCAGCGCACTGCGCGCCGCCACCGTGGACCGCGTCGCCAGGGCGAGCGCGGCCGGCGGACGGCCGGGCCCCGAGGCCTCACTGACCAAACTCATGGCATCCGACCTGCTCACCCGCACCGGACAGCTCGCCGCGGAACTCATGGGCGCCCGGATCAGCGCCGACACCGGGGAGCCGGGCACCTTCGCCTGGACCGAACACCTCCTCGGCGCCCCGGGCTACCGGCTGGCCGGCGGCACCGACCAGATCCAGCGCAACCTGATCGGCGAGCGGGTGCTGAAGCTGCCGGGGGAGCCGCGGGTCGACAAGGTGCCGTTCTCCGAACTGTCCGGCAACTGAACGCAACAACACAGGCACTGACGCAACACCACAGGCACTGAGGAGTGACATCGATGGATCTGGGACTGACAGGTGCGAACGCGCTGGTGACCGGTGCGAGCCGGGGCATCGGCCGGGCCATTGCGGGAACCCTCGCCGCCGAGGGCTGCGCGCTGGCCCTGTGCGCCCGGGGCGAGGAGGCGCTGGCCAAGGCCGCCGCCGAACTGCGCGGCGAAGGAGCGACGGTGTTCGCCGAGGCGGTCGACGTCACCGACCCGGCCGCGCTCGCGGGCTTCGTGGAGCGGGCGGCCGGTGAACTCGGCGGCCTGGACCTGCTGGTGTCCAACGTCTCGGCGGGCAACGTCAAGGGTCCCGAGTCGTGGGAGGCCAGCCTGCGCGGCGACCTGGTCCCGTTCGCGGGACTCGTCGAGGCGGCCATGCCGTATCTGGAGGCCTCCGACCGGGCCGCTGTCGTGGCCATCGGCACCACCAACGCCTCCGACACCGCCCGCCCGGCCGGAGCCAACTCGTACTCCGCCCTGAAGGCAGCCGTAGTCCAGCACGCCTCCGCGCTCGCGCACGCCCTCGCCCCGAAGGGCATCCGCGTCAACACCGTCTCGCCCGGCCCCATCGACTTCCCCGGCGGCGCCTGGGAGACC
Organism: Streptomyces sp. NPDC050619; assembly: GCF_040654815.1. NCBI lineage: Bacteria > Bacillati > Actinomycetota > Actinomycetes > Kitasatosporales > Streptomycetaceae > Streptomyces > Streptomyces sp. NPDC050619. The sequence continues at coordinate 178,430 of NZ_JBFAIR010000012.1, forward strand.
ATCCGCACCAGCCGCCCCGAGGTGTACGAAGAGGTCCTCGCCAAGCTGCCGATCGGCCGCTACGGCACCGCGGAGGACGTGGCCGCGGCAGTGGCCTTCCTGCTGGGCCGGACCGGCTCGTTCTGCGTCGGCGTCAACCTCGTGGTGGACGGCGGGCTGCTCACCCGCGTCCAGTACTGAGTCGTGGCGGGCCCGGCCGGCCGGCTGGATGCCGTACTGGTCTGCGGCGGAAAGTGGCACGACTTCGACTACGCGCGGCTGCGGCTGCTGGACCTGCTGGACGGCCACCCCCGCGTCCGCACGCGGGTCTACGAGGACTACGACTGCGTGCCCGCGTTGGAGCGGGCCGACCTGTTGGTGACCTACACCTGCGATGTGCGGCCCCGTCCCGCCCAGCGGGCCGCCCTGGCACGCTTCGTCGAGCGGGGCGGGCGCTGGCTCGCCCTCCACGGCACCAACTCGGTGATCGAGGCGTCGGCCGACGGCGGGCCCCGGATGTTCACGACTCCGCGGCTGTTCGGCGAGCTGGCCGGGGTGCTGGGCAGCCAGTTCCTGGCCCACCCGCCGATCGCGCCGTACGAGGTACGCGTGACCCGGCCGGATCATCCGCTGGTCGCCGGGATCGAACCGTTCACGGTCACCGACGAGCTGTACGTGTGCGAGCTGCACGGGGACTTGGAGGTGCTGCTGCATGCCGAGTACACGGGGCCGTGCCGGGGGTTCGCCGAGGGGGACACGGCGGCGCTCGATGAAGCGCCCCGTCCGGTGCTGTACCTGAAGCGACACGGGCTCGGCGAGGTCTGTTACTTCACGCTCGGTCATTGCCGGGGGCGGTACGACATGCAGGACCTCGGTGTGGACGACACCGGGCGGGTGGACCGAGGGCCCTGGGAGACGCCGGAGTTCCTGACGGTGCTCGGGCGGTGTGTGGAGCGGGTGGTGGGCAAGGGGTCGTAAGGTTTCGCCCCCGCCGCCCCTACCCTCCCCCGCTGTCGGCCCTGAACGGGCCTCGTCCTCAAACGCCGGACGGGCTGAAATCAGCCTCTCCGGCGTTTGAGGAGCGGGGTCTGGGGCGGAGCCCCAGAAGGCGCGCACCCCCACTCAACCGTGCGGCAGCACCACCGCACGCCCCTCGATCTCCCCGGCATGCAGGCGCTCGTACGCCAGCGGCGCGTCCTCGATCGAGAACGTCTCGACGTGGGAGGAGACGAGCCCCTGCCGCGCGAGCTCGATCACGTCAATCAGCTCACCCCGGCTGCCCCAGTAGGGCGCCGAAGCGGACACCTCGAGCGGCAGACCCCCGCCGAAGCCCACCGCGAGGGTGCCTCCGCCGATGCCGACGACGGTCACGTCGCCCGCCACCGCCACCGACGCGGCGGCCACCGCCAGCGTCGCCCCGGCCCCGACGAAGTCCAGCACCACCTCGGCCCCGACGCCCCCGGTCAGCTCCCGCACCCGAGCCGCCGCCTCGCCGTCGGAGAGCAGCGTCTCGTGGGCGCCGACGGCGTGCGCCAGTTCCAGCTTCTCCTTGCTCAGGTCGAGGGCGACCACCCGGGCCGGCGTCAGGGCACGCAGCAGCTGTACGGCGATATGGCCCAGGCCACCCACGCCGATCACCACCGCAGTACTGCCCGGCACGAGCTTGGGCAGGGACGCGCGGATCGCGTGATACGGCGTCAGCCCGGCATCGGTGAGCGGTGCGGCCTGTACCGGGGACAGTCCGTTCAGCGGCACCAGATGGCGCGGCGAATCCACCACCATGTACTCCGCGAGAGCGCCCGGAGCGCCGAGCCCGGGCGGCATGATGCCGAGTCCGGCGGCGTGCGGGCAGCAGTTCTCCTTGCCCTCCGCGCACTTGCGGCAGCGGCCACAGCCCCACGGGCCGTACACCGCCACCTCGTCGCCCTCCGTCACCCCGGTGGCCCCGCTGCCCAGGGCCGCGACGGTGCCGACACCCTCGTGACCGAGCGTCATCGGCAGCGGATACGGGAACTGCTCCGCCGGCCAGCTCATGACCGCGAGGTCCGAGTGGCACAGCCCGGCGGCCGTCACCTTCAGCAGCACCTGACCCGGGCCCGGCTCGGGTACCGGAACCTCGACGACCTCCGGAGCGTTCCCCACCGTCCGGTACTGAATCGCCTTCATCGTCCTGCCTCCTGGTCCGGGGTGCGCTTCATGTCAGCTTCGGCGGTGACCGAAGGGTCGGCAACCGACGGCGACCTGCGCCGGCGCAGCACGGCCGGCAGGGCGATCCGTCCGCCCGTGAGGACAAGCGCCACGATCAGGACCGAGCCGGTGAACAGGCTCGCCGCCCACTGCGCGCTGGTGGCGAGCCCGAGCCCGGTGATGCCGGTACCGAGCAGCAGCACGGCGATGACCGTGCCCCAGGCGTTGAAGCGGCCCGCGCGCAGCTGGGTCGCCCCGACGAAGGCCGCCGCGTAGGCCGACAGCAGATACGGCGTGCCCGCGGTCGGCGATCCGGATCCCACCGAGGACGCGAAGACGACTCCGGCGAGACCGGACAGCAGTGCGGAGGCCACCAGCGTCAGGAAGCGCAGCCGGTTGGTTCGTACCCCTTGCAGGCGTGCCGCGTCCGCGTTGAAGCCGGTCGCGTACAACCGGCGTCCGGTGGCGGTGTGTTCCAGCAGGAACCAGATGGCCGTCGCGGCGAGGAGCAGATACAGCACCGGCAGCGTGATGCCGCCCGCGTCCAGCTGGGCGATGTTCGCGAACGGCTTGGCCAGCAGCTGCACTCCCGTGATGGAGCTGTCGTTGGTGACCATGGTGATCAGGGACTGGATCAGTGCGCCGGTGGCCAGGGTCGCGATGAAGGAGTCGACCCGCAGCACCACGACCACGATCCCGTTGACCACGCCGATCAGCGCAGCGGCGGTCATCGCCAGGGCGATCGCCGTCCCGGCGCCGAGCCCCGCGGAGACCATGAAGTAGGCGGTCAGCACGCTGGTGAGGGACATGGTGAAGGCGACCGACAGGTCGAAGACGCGCGCGGCCAGCGGAAGCACGACGCTGAGCGCCACCAGCCCGGCCACGGCGTTGCCGTTGAGGACCTGCTTGACCGTGGTGACGGTCGGGAACGTGTCCGGCGCCCACAGGGAGAAGAGCACGGCGATCAGCAGCCACACGTAGACGGCGCCGATGTTCCGGAACGACAGGGCGGCCACGGCACGCCGGGCCAGTGCGCCCGGCGTCCCCGCGGCGGACACCGCGGGGACGTCCGGTCCGGTCGGCCGGAGCTCGGCGGCCCGGGTCGGGGTGGATGTCATGTCACACGGTTCCTTCCATGGCGTGGATGAGTGCGGGCTCGGTGATGTCCCGGCCGCTGATCTCCCGTACGACCCGGCCGTCCCGTACCACCAGGACGCGGGTGCACAGCGCGAGCAGGTCCTGCGTGTCGGACGAGGACACGATCACGCCCATGCCGTCGTCGGCCTGACGTTCGATCAGGTCGTACAGCTGGAGGCGGGTGGCGATGTCGACGCCCGCCGTGGGTTCGCACAGCACCAGCACCGGCGGCTGCTGGGCCAGGCAGCGGGCCATGACGACCTTCTGCTGGTTGCCGCCGCTCAGCGTGGTGATCCGGGCCCCGCGGCCCGCCGTGCGCACCCCCACCCGCCGGATCCACTCTTCGGCGAGCGAGGATTCGCGGCGCCGGTGCAGTCGTCCGGCCCGCGCGCGCAGCCGGTCGAGCAGGGGCAGGGTGAGGTTCTCGCCGACCGAGAAGTCGCCGATGACGCCCTCGCTCGCCCGGTCGGCGGGGACCAGCGGGATGCCCAGCCCACCGGCGTCCTTCGCGTCGACCCACCGCCGGGCACGCTCCGGCAACCGCACCCGGCCGCGCACCGGACCGGTGTACGCCCCGGACACCGCGTACGGCACCACCTCATGGCCGGACCCCACCAGGCCGGTGATGCCCAGCCGTTCCCCTCTGGCCAGGCTGAAGCCGATGCCGCGCAGCGGGCCTGCCCACAGGTCGCGGACCTCCAGCACGGACTCGTCGGGGGCGGAAGGCGGCTGCGGCCGGTGGGCGGTGGTCTCCATCGCCTCGCCCGCCATCAGCTCCGCCAGCGAGCGGTGAGTGAGCTCGGCGACCCGGCGGGTGGCGATCCGGCGTCCGCCGCGGATCACGGTGACCCGGTCGGCCAGCGCGAAGATCTCGTCCATGCGGTGTGAGACGTACAGGACGCTGGCCCCGGCGTCGCGGATCTCCCGCACGATGTCGAAGAGCCGGGCCACCTCGCCGGGCGGCAGTACGGCGGTCGGCTCGTCGAGCACCAGGACGCCGCGGCGGCCCTCCCAGCCCTGAAGGGCGGCGGCGATGGCCACCACCGCGCGCTGGACCGGGGTGGCCGTCGACAGCGGACGGCGTACGTCGATGCCGAGGCCGAACCGCTCGACCAGCGCGGTCGTCCGGCGCTCCATCTCCGGCCAGCGGATGTTGCCGAGGGCCGTGCGGGCGAAGCCGCGGCTGAGCGCGAGATTGTCGGTGGCGCTCAACTCGCCCACCAGGCCCAGCTCCTGGTGGACGAAGCGGAGCCGGTCGTGTCGCGAGCCGGTGACCTGGCCCAGGCCGAAGGGCTCGCCGTCGAGTTCGGCGACCGCTCCGGGCTCGGCGTGGTGGTAACCGGCGAGGATCTTGATGAGGGTGGACTTTCCGGAGCCGTTGGGCCCGATCAGCGCGTGGATCTCGCCGGGCGCGATGTCCAGGTCGACGTCCTTCAGTGCCTGGGTTCCGCCGAATCGCTTCGACAGTCCGGACACCCGCAGCACGGGCCGATCGCTCTCATGGGTACCGGCCGGCCATCGAGTGGTCTCCGGTGATGTATCAGCGTGCACCGCTGCTCCCTCGGTCGAACGGCGCCGCCGCCGGCCGGTTGCCGACGGCGGGGGCCGGGTCGGTCAGTTCAGGCCCCAGAGCGCCTTGAACTGCTCCTGGTAGTCCTCGACGAGCGGGAAGTCCTTGAGCGTGGCTATGAGGTTGTCCTTGGTGATCAGCATGTTGGGCAGCACCGCCTTCTGGTCCACGTCCATGGACTGGCCGGTGAAGTGGCGGGCCAGCGCGTCGGCCTGGAGCCAGGCGGTCTCGTGCGAGTTCAGCGCCATCGCGCCATCGCTCAGGCCGCTGTCGATGTACTGGTAGTTCTGCGCGTCGCCGACATTCACGGCGATGTGCTTGCCGGTGACGCCGGCGGTCTTCAGCGCGGTCGGGACGCCCACATTGAGCAGGCCGAGCGAGAAGACGATGTGCGTGACCTTCGGGTGCGAGCGGACGTACGACACCACGCGGTCGGGCATGTCCTTGCCGATCGCGGTGATCGGCACGTCGACGGTGTCCAGCGCGCAGCCCTCGCACCACTCCTTGTACTTGGCGGCGAACGTGTCCTTGACGGGCTTGAGGATGGTGTAGACGGGCAGGTCGAAGTAGACGGTGTTGGCCTCGGCGCCGCTGTCGGACACCACCCATGAGGCGAGCATCTCGCCCTGGACGCCGACGTCCTTCGGTCCGTTGTTGAGCAGCTCGATGCCGTCGCCCACCACATCGTCGGCGTTCGACTGGATGACCGGGATACCGGCCTGCTTCAGCTTTGCCAGCTGCTTCGCGTACACCGCGCGCGGGAATCCGGAGGAGACGACGGCGTCCGGCTTGTCGCGCAGCGCCTGCTCGTAGGCGGACTGGACGGATTCCGGCGTGCCCTGCGTGGGGATCAGCTCCACCTCCCAGCCGAGCTGGTTGGCAGCCTCGGTGAAGAAGTCGGCCAGGTCCTTGCAGGACTGCACCCCGCAGAGAATGAAGTCGATCTTCTTGTCCGCGGGGATCTGCTTGCCGACCGGTTTGGTGACAGGGATCGTGCTCGGACGCTTCGAGTACTTCGCCAGGGCCTGGCGGGCCGCGGTCAGGCCGGGGGAGTCCGCGGCCTTCTTGACGGAGTCGGCGGCCGGAGTCGTGTCGGTGGCGCCGCACGCCGCCAGGGCGAGCAGGGCGGTGACGGAGACGATCGCGGTGAGCGCGCGACGGACCGCGCGTCCGGGTCTGGAACTCATCGTTGAGTACTCCCGTGGTGTGGTGCCTGTGCTGTCGCGGCCCGCGTCGCTCCCGCGTCCGCGGCGGCCGGCTCTGTACAGGCGGTTCCTGTGCCGCCCGCGCCGGGACGGCACGCTCAGGTGATCGAGCGGGCTGGGTGGATCGCCGTCGTGGGGTACGGCACGGGCCGCCGTGGCAAGCGGGCGGCGCTGTGGCCCTGACGGGGCAGACGCTGCCCCAGGCCGAAGAGAAACTTGTGAGGCTCTACAGCCTCGGGTGCGACGGAGTGTGGCACGCGCTGTCGGCCTTGGGGAGGGGGCAGTCGCAAATTTATTCAAGACGGTCCATGTCGGTCCCCGGAGAGCGGGGTTTACTCGCGCCCTGGCGGAGTCGCGAGTATTGCTCCGAGCCGCGACCAATAACTACACTCACTCTAAAGTTTCTGGCTGAGGAGAGAAGATGGACGAAACGTCGGAGTTGGGCACGGCGCGGTGTCCCGGACCCAGCGTCCAGGACTACCTCGACCGGGACAGCCGGCCGGTTCCCCCCGCCTTGAGGTACGTCAACAACGACTACATCGGCAGCGAGGACATCGACACCACCCGCTTCACCTCCCGCGAATGGGCCGAGCGCGAGATGCGGCAGGTATGGCGCCGCGCGTGGCAGTTCGCCTGCCTGGAGAGCGAGATCCCCGAGGTCGGCGACCACGAGATCTACGAGATCGGCGACGACTCACTGATCATCGTGCGCACGGCGCCGGACGAGATCCGCGCCTACATCAACGCGTGCCTGCACCGCGGCCGCAAACTGCGCACCTCGAGCGGCAACGTCGGCGAGTTCCGCTGCCCGTTCCACGGCTTCACCTGGAACCTCGACGGAAGCATGCAGACCCCACCCTGCGCCTGGGACTTCCCCCATGTCACCCCCGAGAAGTTCGCCCTCCCCGAGGCCAAGGTGGCCACCTGGCGCGGCTTCGTCTTCATCAACATGGACCCGTACGCGGAGTCCTTCGAGAGCTACTGCGGCACTTTCGACGAGTACTACATCTGGCCGCTTCAGGACCGCTACAAGTCGCTGCACATCGCCAAGGTGCTGCCGTGCAACTGGAAGATCGCCCAGGACGCGTTCATCGAGTCCTTCCACGTGATCGCCACGCACCCGCAGATGCTGCCCTGGCTCGCCGACGCCAACTCCCAGTACGACGTCATGGCGGACCAGCCCAACTGGAACCGCATGATCAACATCCAGGGCGCCCCCAGCCCGCACGTGGCCGACTCGGTCACGGAGGAGGACGTCCTGGAGACGTTCTACGACTCGCGGGCGTTCTACGCTGCGGCCCAGGGCCGTGACCTGGTGATCCAGGAGGGCGATGAGATGCCCGCGATACCGCCCGGCGGCACCGCCCGACAGGTCCTCGCCGAACGGATGCGCGCCCAGCTGGCGGCCACCTCGCAGCAGGACTTCACCCAGACCGCCGACACCGAGCTGCTGGACGCCATCAACTACCTGCTGTTCCCCAATTTCAATCCGTGGGGCGGCGCCAAGTCCAACATCATCTACCGGTTCCGGCCCAACGGCCTCGACCCGGACTCCTGCACCGCCGAGATCATCTTCATGTCGGCCCCGAAGCAGCCCGGCGAGATGCCGCCCCCGGCCAAGATCCGCTGGGTACCGGAGGAGATGCTCTTCGCCGACATCCCCGAACTCGGTGTGCTAGGGCCCGTCTTCGACCAGGACTGCGAGAACCTCCCCTACGTCCAGCAGGGCCTGAAGACGATGCGCAAGCCGGGCATCACCCTGTCCAACTACCAGGAGAGCCGCATCCGCCACTTCAACCAGACGCTCGACCAGTGGATGGAGAAGTGACCGTGACGCACCGGGTCGCGGTCCGGCCCTCGGGCGTCGAGCTGGAGGTGCGGGACGGCGAGGACCTGTTCAGCGCCGCCCAGCGGCTCGGCTACCGCTGGCCCACCCTCTGCGGCGGCAAGGCCACCTGCCGCACCTGCTTCGTGGCGGTCGAGGAAGGCGCCGAGAACTGTTCGCCCGTGGGCCCGCTGGAGCGCGAGGGCATCGAGGCCCTGCGCAAGCCGGTGGACGGCCTGACCCGGCTCGCCTGCCGGCTCCGGGTCGTGGGTCCGGTGACCGTGACCAAACGCGGCGTACGCCGCAGACCGCAGGAGTGAGCCGTGAGCGCCAAGCAAGTGACCCATCCGCTGACCGGGCAGGTGTACCGGCTCACCGAGGACGGGCTGGTGGAGGTGACCGACCCCAGGACCGGGGCGCAGGGCATCTTCGACTTCCAGGCCCGCTGGCAGTCCGGCGAACTGCGCCACGCCGACCTCCAGATGGCCGGCTGGGTGGGCCGCCTCGCCCAGCGGCGCGGCGCCCAGCAGCCGGAGGCATGAGCCGGTGGCGCCCCGTACCACCCGGGTGGTCTGCCTGGTGCGCCGGCCGGAAGGGGAACCGGCGCTCGGTGACTTCGCCGTCGAGGAGCGCCCGCTACCGCCGCTCGGCGAGGGCCAACTGCTCGTCCGCAACTTCTACATGAGCGTCGACCCGTCGATGCGCGGGCGGCTGGAGAGCACCGAGAAGCACTACACGCACAACTTCACGCCCGGATCGCCGCTGGACGGCCGGGCCCTCGGCGTCGTGGTGGAGAGCCGCTGCCCCTCCGTGCCGCCGGGCACCTTCGTACGCCACCAGCTCGGCTGGCGCGAGTGGGCCGTGCTCGACCCCGCGAACACCGATGCCGCGGGCCGGATCGACCCGGAACTCGCCCCGCTGCCCACGTGGTTGGGCCTGCTCGGACAGACCGGCTTCACCGCCTACGTCGGGCTCGCGCGGATCGCCGAGGTACGCCCCGGCGACACCGTCTTCGTGTCGGCGGCGGCCGGCGCCGTGGGCAGCGCCGCCGGACAGTTCGCCCGGCTGCTGGGCGCGGAGCGCGTCGTCGGAACCGCCGGCGGGCCGGACAAATGCGCCCTGCTGGTCAAGGAGTTCGGCTACGACGCCGCCGCCGACTACCGCGCCGAGCCGGTGCGCGAGGCCCTGGCCCGGCTGGCGCCCGAGGGCATCGACGTCTACTTCGACAACGTCGGCGGAGAGCAACTCGCCGCCGCCCTGCACGCCCTGCGGACGGACGGCCGTATCGCCCTGTGCGGCATGATGTCGCAGTTCGGCGGCGAGCGGCGGTCCACCGACATCAACCAGCTGATCCAGGCCGTCCTCAAACGGCTCACCCTGCGCGGCTTCATCGTCCGCGACCATGAGGATCTGCGGCCGGAGTTCGAGAGCCGGGTGGCCGAGTGGCTGCGCTCGGGCCGCATCACCGCCCGCGAAACGGTGACGGACGGCCTCGACAGCGCGGCCGGCGCTCTGCTGGCCCTGCTGGACGGTGGCAACGTCGGCAAGATGCTGGTCCGGCTGGCCGAGGATCCTTACAGCCGCGTGTAGTTCAGGCGACCGTCGGGGGGCGGGCTGCGGCATTCGCGCACGCGTCATGGGGGCGTGTGCGGTGCGGGGGTGTCGGCCGCGGTGTCCGCGCATGCTCCACGGGGCGTCGGCCGCGGCGCCCGCGCACGCGCCAAAGGGGCGCCAGCCGTGGCTGACGCCCCCGCATGCGCGTCCGTGCGTGCGCGTACGCCTACCGCATCGAACGTCCCGCCGTGACGCTGAAGGTCTCCAGGGAAACCCCCACCCGGGTCAGCCCCGTCGTGGCCGCGCGGAAGTCCTTGATGTGCGCCGTGGTGAAGTGCTCGTCCAAGGCCTGCTGGGACACCCACCGCTCGAAGACCCGGATCCGGCGCTCGTCGGACGGGTCCGCCGCCATGGCGTAGTCCAGGCAGCCGGGCTCCTCCGCACGGGTGCGCTTCCCGACTTCGACGAGGTGCCCGAGCATCGTGTCGCGGTCCGCGGGCTCGTAGTCCATCCAGCCGGCGACGATGATTTCCTCTGCCACGGTGGTCCTTTCCCTACTCATGCCCGGGGGCCCGCCGCCCTCGGTCAGGAAGGAGCGACGGGCCCGCGGGCCGTTCAGATGGCGAGTGCCGCCGGGACGCTGTCCACGGTGACCGTGCCCTTGGTGCCGTCGACCGTGATGACCATGCCGTCCCGCAGCCGCTGCGTACCGCCTTCGACGGAGATGACGGCCGGAATGCCGAGCTCGCGGCAGACCACGACCGCGTGGCTGTTGAGCGCGCCCACATCCACGACGGCCGCTCCGGCGACCAGGAACAGCGGGGTCCAGGCGGCGTCCGTGATCGGCGCCACCAGTACCTCGCCCGGCTCCAGCGCCTCGCACGAGGCCGGGTCGGAGACCACCCGCACCCTGCCGGTGTACGTGCCGTGGCTGCCGCCGTCCCCCTTGAGGACGTCACCCTCGATGGCCGGTTCGGCCCGCTCCTCGCTGCGCCGCGGCCAGCTGTCGATCTCCGTACGGGAATCGTCCGCGATGAAGAACGGCGGTTCCAGCTCGGCCACTTGGGCGTACTCCGCCAGCCGCTGAGCGATGTCGGAGCTGAAACGGTCCGGGTCGGCGACATAGTCGTCGAGCTCGGTCTCCAGCAGCATCATCACGTCCTCGGGCTTCGAGAAACGCCCCGCCTCGACACCCCGGCGGCCGAGTTCGCGTACGGCCATCCGGATCTCGTTGATGACGGTCACGCAGTTCGCCTTGGTCCGCTCGCGGGCGGGGATCCACACGCCGGCGGCATGCATCCCGGCGTCGAACATCGGCTGCGCGTCCTCGGGGAGGGCGGCACGGATCTCCGCGGCCGTCGCCTGGCGGTGATCCGCCAGCCGCTGGTGGCGGGCGGCCGGGGAGTCCCCGTCGGAGCTGTTGCGGATCCGGTCGACCAGGGCCAGTGCCTGGATCGGCGCGGCCTCCCACGACAGTGCGTGGATGTCCCACTCGTTGGGTCCGCGGTCGCCGGACTCGGCCAGGAACTCCTGGAACGAGTCCCGGAACGCCTTGACGTCCCCGGCGGCCCCTTCGAGGGCCTGCTCCACCGCGGCCGGTCCCTGGTCGAACAGGGCCATGAGGTCGGGTGAGGCCGCCACCTGGCGGGACAGTGTCCACAGACCTGCCGCGGGGCCGGCCGAGTCGACGTCGCCCAGCCCGCCGATGAGGTCGAGCATCGCGCCGGGACGGTCCACGCTCCCGCACAGCGGGGCGAGGATCGCGGGTCCGACGGACGCGGGCAGCGACGACTCGACGTGCCGGTAGAAGGTCGTCTCCACGTCGTCCAGCAAGGAGCGCGCACGCTTCACCAGTTCGGCGTCGGACAGCTGCGTGAGGTCGGGCCGCTCGTGGCGGATCCGGCGCAGCCGCTCATGGTCGGAGTCGGCCTCCGGGTAGCCGCTCTGGCCGAGCATCCGCTGGAGCGTCGCTCCGGCCTTGGCCGTCAGCTCGGCGTCCTGGTCGTCGGGGTGCGCCACGTACACCGGGGTGTCGGAGCGCTGGCCGACGAAGGCCGCGTCGATCTGGTCGGCGGTCTGCCCCATGCGGATGCCGAACAGCCGCAGGTGGGACAGGTTGAGGTAGAAGTAACCGCCGAAGACTCCGACGAACGGAGGTCTGGGGCCGGTCACCTCGTCCCCGCGATAGATGCCGAACTCGACGAAGCTGTGGCGCCAGCCCTGCAGACCGCGCCCCCAGACCAGGGTCCAGCCCAGCGGGCTGGCCGGCTCGGGCAGGGTCTCGCCCGCGTTGGCGCGGGTGTAGTGGGGCAGCCGCTCGTCGCGCTGCCAGTCGGTGATCCAGTGCTTCATGGCGATGGGGCTCCCGCTGTCCGTTCCCTCGCTCACCACTGCGACGTTCCGCCGTCCACGCTGATCAGCGTGCCCGTGATGCCCGCGCCCGCGTCACTCGCGAGCAGCGAGGCGACGCCCGCGATCTGCTCGACGGTAGTGATCTTCTTGGTGGCGGCATGCTCGGCGAACCGGCCCAGCCACTCCTCGTAACTGATGCCCTCGGCCTCGGCCGCGGCCGGCCCGGCTTCCCGCATCAGGTCGGTGTCGACCGCGCCGGGGCAAATCGCGTTGCAGGTGATGCCCTGGGTGCCGTACTCGAAGGCGGTCGCCTTGGTGAGGCCGTGGATGGCGTGCTTGTTGGTGATGTAGTGGCTGATCGCCGGCTTGTTGGCCTGCTTGCCCTCGACGGAGGAGATGTTGATGATGCGGCCCCAGCCGCCCTCCAGCATCTTCGGCAGCGCCCGGCGGGTGCCGTAGAAGTAGGCGTTGAGGTTCAGGTTGAGGGCGTTGTGCCAGGCCTCGTCGCTGAGCTGGTGCACGGGAGCGAAGCCCGAGGTGCCGCCGACGTTGTTGACCCAGATGTCGAGCCGGCCGAAGCGCTCCGCGGCGAAGTCCGCCAGCCCCTCGATGTCCTCCTGGCTGTTGGCGTCGCAGGGGTGGAAGACCGCCCGGTCCCCGGCGCCGATCTCCTCCAGGGCCTGCTTGCCCTTGACCTCGGAGCGGCCGCTGATGACGACTGTGGCGCCCTGGGCCAGGAAGGCCTCGGCGATGGCCCGTCCGATGCTGCGCGTGCTGCCCGTGATCACCGCGACACGTCCGTCGAGGCTGCCCGTAGCCACCATGCTGTTCTCCTGCGAGTGCTGTGAGTGAGTCACTTGGACGCTTCGCCCAAGAGGCTGTGAATGGTGCGGTGGAAGTGCTGGAGTCCGGGCTCGTTGCGTCCGAAGACGAAGTCGGTGCCGTTCAGTGCCTTCAGGCTCCGCTGGACGCCGTAGGTGGTCGCGTAGTCCTCGTCGCGGACCACCTCGTAGAACCACTCGCCGAACTGGTCGGCGGCCTGGCGCTCCTCCTCGGTGACGGCCGGCTCGCGCAGCAGGATGATCTGCTGGGTCACCGACTCGGTCGCCGTACGAGGGATCACGATGGAGACGGCGATCTTGTTGCGCCAGGTACCCGCGATGGCCAGACCGGGGAAGAGCCAGTAGATGGCTCCGACGAGGTCACCGGGGTCACGCTTGTCGGCCGGCAGGTCCACTACGTCGGCGATGGGCCGCAGCGCCGCCGCGAGGCGCTGGTGGGGGCCCCAGGTGTCGTGGGCCATCATGTTGGAGAAGTTCGTCTCGAAGACCGTCTTCGGGTGCAGCGAGGCGAAGTGGTACGTCTCCAGGTACCCGTCGAGGGTGACCTTCCAGTTGGGACTGAGCAGCTCACGGCTCGCGTAGTGGTGGCAGTCCGCGAAGCGGAGCCCCTCGAGCAGCGGCTGGAGATCTCCCAGCCAGGCGTCCAGGTCGTGCTCGGCGGCCGGGTCGAGCGACACGAAGACGATCCCGGCGCGTTCACCGGCCGGAAGCCGCACCAGACTGCGTCCCTCGCGCGGCACCTCACCGAAGGTCTTCTCGGCGTACACGCCGCGCAGCTCCCCGGCCAGGTCGTAGGACCAGGAGTGATACGGGCAGGTGATCCGCTTGGACACACCGCATCCCGGTTCGACGAGCTGGGCGCCGCGGTGGCGGCAGGCGTTGATCATCGCGTGGACGACGCCCTGCCGGTCCCGGGTGATCAGCACGGGGATGCCGAGCACGTCCAGGGCCTTGTAGGTGCCCGGTCCGGGAAGCTCGCAGGACATGGCGAGCGGCATCGGAACGCTCCGGTGGACGGCGTCCATCTCGCGCTGCCAGCGGTCGGCGTCGAGGTAGTTGCCGACGGGCTCCGTCCACTGGTCCTCGGCCTCGTGCGTCGTGTTGTCACGGTAGTGCTTCATGACACGCTCGACGAGTTCGGCCGCCTCCTGCCGCATGGCGAGGCCCGCGGCGTCGGTGGAGCGGTCCTGGCCGATCCACGAGTTGTATTCCGGCGCCGGGGGAGGCTGACGATCGGCGTCGGCCGCCCCGATCTCCGGGGAACTGGTCTGGACCACGATGTCCTCACAATCCTTCCAGCCGCGAGCTCGGGAAGGGCTTCTGGATACGGCAGCTGGGCTGTGAGCGACACGACAACAGGGGTAAGTGTTGTCTGTCAATAGAAAGTGAGGAAGTGGCGGCTCATTTCCCCGCAGGTCACATGGCATCCGCTCGGGACAAAAAGGTCCAAGCGTCAGGCGATCTTTCTATTGACCGGCTCCAGTTGCGGGAGTGTGATGGCCGCACACTCGGCAGGGAGGCGGTGTGGTGGCCGACGACAGGGTCGATCCGGTGTCCGTGGCGCGGGCGCGCATGACCGAGCCGTTCGAGGCCGGTGTCGTCGTGCACGACCTGGACCTGATGGCGCGCTTCTACGGTGAGATGCTCGGCTGCTTCGAAGTGCACCGCTCTCTCGTCCCGGCGTCCATCGGCATCCCGGCGGGGCTGGGCGACGAGCTGCTCGTCGTCTGGCTCCAGGTGCCCTCCGGGGGTCGCGTCAAGCTGATCCGGCCTCGGTTCGCCCCGGGTTCCGCCCAGTCCGCTCTGTCGCTGACCGCGCGCCGAGGGCTGTCGTATCTCACCTTCCATCTGGACGACATGGACCCGGTCGTGACGGCTCTGGCGGCCGGAGGTGCCCGGCCGCTGTCGGATCCGGTCGTCGTCCGGGCGCGCGGTCGCCGGATCAGCTTCTGGGCGGATCCGGAGGGCAATGCGCTGGAGCTGGTCGACGAGCGCGGGGACGTTCAGGTGCCCGGTCGGTCCGAGCCGTAGTAATTAGAGAACCTCTTCAGTAAGGTGCCCGGAGCTGGTTACTGTAGACCGGCACAACAAAGTCCGATTGCGTGACACACCTCGCTCGGGGCGAAGGGGCGGACGATGGCTCAAAGGGCATCGAAGAAGTCGGCCGATCCGGTCGCGAACCAGGCATCCGCGCAGGTCGTCAGGGATCTGCACGAGCGCATGGTGCGCATCCGCCTGTTCGAGACCGAGGCGGGAAAACTCATGGAAGCCGGCAAGCTGCCGGGCTTTCTGCACCTCTACGTCGGTCAGGAGGCGGTCGCCGCGGGCGTGATGGCGGCCCTGCGTGACGACGACCAGATCACCTCCACGCACCGGGGACACGGTCATGCCGTGGCCAAGGGCGTCAGCTTCAAGCACATGTACTCCGAGCTGTACGGCCGCGTCACCGGCGCCTGTCTCGGCCGCGGCGGCAGCATGCACATCAACGACGTCACCCTCGGCATGCTCGGCGCCAACGGCATCGTCGGCGCCGGCGTCCCGATCGCGGTAGGAGCCGCCTTCGCCGCCCAGTACCGGGGCGAGGACAACATCGCCGTCACCTTCTTCGGCGACGGCGCCACCAACATCGGCAGCTTCCACGAGGGCGCCAACATGGCCGCGATCCTGCGCCTGCCGGTCCTGTTCATCTGCGAGAACAACGGCTACGCCGAGTTCACCCCGCAGTCGAAGCACATGCTGATCACCGACGTCGCCGACCGGGCGGCGTCCTACGGCATGCCCAGCGTGATCGTCGACGGCATGGACGCGCTCGCCGTGCACCAGGCCACCGTCGAGGCCGTGGCGCGCGCCCGGGCCGGCGAGGGCCCCATGTTCATCGAGGCCAAGACCTACCGCTACTACGACCACCAGGGCGTCAAGGGACTGCGTCACCCCTACCGCTCGGACGCGGAGGTCGAGGAGTGGAAGGCCCGCGACGCGATCGACCTGCTGGAGGCCCGGGCCCTCGCCGACGGCACCGCCACCCGCGCCGAGCTGGACGACACCTGGCAGCGCACCCGCGACGAGATCGCCGAGGCCATCGCCTACGCCGAGGCCAGCCCGCTGCCCGACACCGCAGACCTCCTCCTCAACGTCTACTCGGGATGACGCCATGACCACCATCACCGAAGCTCCGGCCCCTGCCCCGGACGGCACGGGCCGCAAGCTCACCTACGTCAAGGCGTTCAACGAGGGCCTGGCGCAGGTCATGCGCGAGGACGAGAACGTCTTCGTCGCCGGCGAGGACGTCGCCGGCTACGGCGGTGTCTTCCGCATGTTCGACAACCTGCTCGACGAGTTCGGCCCCCGCCGCATGATCGACACCCCGATCTCCGAGGCCGCGCTCGTAGGCCTCGGCGTGGGCGCCGCCGCCCGGGGACTGCGCCCCGTCGTCGACCTGATGTTCATGGACTTCATCGGCGTCTGCCTGGACCAGATCGTCAACCAGGCCGCCAAGATGAAGTACATGTTCGGCGGCTCCGTGTCGGTGCCGCTCACCATCACCACCGCCTCCGGCGCGGGCCTCGGCGCCGCCGCGCAGCACAGCCAGAGCCTGGAGGCCTGGCTCTGCCACGTGCCCGGCCTCAAGGTCGTGATGCCGTCCGACGCCTACACCGCCAAGGGCCTGACCGTCTCGGCGATCCGGGACAACAACCCCGTCGTCGTCATGCTCAACAAGGTCCTGCTGGGCAGCAAGAGCGAGGTGCCCGAGCAGATCTACGGCATCCCGCTCGGCCAGGCCCACACCGCGCGGCAGGGCTCCGACGTCACCGTCATCGCCCTGGGCCGCATGGTGGGCGAGGCCCTCGCGGCGGCCGAGGAACTGGCCGCCGACGGCATCGAGGTGGAGGTCATCGACCCCCGCACCGTGCAGCCGCTGGACACCGAGACCATGATCGCCTCCGCGCGCCGCACCAACCGGGTCCTCGTCGTGCACGAGGCCGTCACCTTCGGCGGGCTCGGCGCGGAGATCGCCGCCCAGATCCAGGACGCCGCGTTCGACTACCTCGACGCGCCGGTGCTGCGCGTCGGTGCCCCCTTCTCCCCGGTGCCCTTCTCCCCGGTGCTGGAGAAGGCCTATGTGCCCGACCAGGCCCGCATCGTGCGGGGCTGCCGTCGTCTCCTCGAAAGGTCGTGACCGATGGCGGTCGAAGTCCTGCTGCCGAAGATCGGCCTGACCATGCAGGAAGGCACGATCGACGAATGGCTCGTGCCGACCGGCGGCGCCGTCGCGGAGGGCGACGCGCTGCTGCGGCTGGCGACCGACAAGGTCGACGTGGATGTCGAGGCGGAGGCCGGGGGACTGTTCCACCCCGCGGTCGAGGCCGGGGCGACCCTTCCGGCAGGGGCACTCATCGGCTGGCTGCTGGCTGAGGGGGAGGCGCCGCCGCAGGGCGCCGGGGGTCCGCCGATGCCCACCGAGTCCGAAGCCGCCACCGGTACGGACGTGGTGCCCGCACTCAATGGCACGGTGGGGATCAACGGCTCGACAGGCCGGCTCCTGGCCTCGCCGAACGCCCGCCGGGTGGCGGCCGAGACCGACGTCGACCTCACCGCCCTGCGCGGTACCGGGCCCGGCGGCCGGATCGTCTCCGAGGACGTGGAGGAGTACCTGCTCACCCAGGAGGCGCAGCCGCCTGTCGTCCTTGGGGCAGACCCGGTGACCCCCACCTCCCCCCTGGTCCGTCGCCTGGCGAAGGAACGGGGCATCGACCTCGCGGACGTACGCCCCACGGGTGCGGGCGGCCGGATCAGACGCGCCGACCTCGACGCCGCCACTCCGGCGGCCGCACCGGCACCGCCCCCGGCGGCTCGCAAGGCCACCGCGTCACCACAGCCCGGGGACGTCATCCCCCTCACCGGAATGCGCGGCACCATCGCCCGCCGGATGCACGCCAGCCTCCAGGAGATGGCGCAGCTGACGCACGGCTACGAAGTGCGGATGGACGCCGTCGTAGCGCTGCGGGCGCAGTTGAAGCAGGAATGGGCCGACAGCGACTTGCCGGTGCCCAGCCTGAGCGACTTCCTGATGAAGGCCGCCGCCCTGGCCCTGCGGGAACACCCACTGCTCAACGCGGGGGTGCTCGAGGACGGCATCCACCTGTACGAGGGCATCCACCTGGGGTTCGCCGTAGCGGTGCCGAACGGTCTGCTCGTCCCGGTGATCGAGGACGCGGCGGAGCTGCCGCTGCCCGAAATGGCCCGCAGATCAAGGGAGTTGGCTCAGAGCGCCCGCTCCGGCCGGATCTCCCCGGCGCTGCTGGACGGCGCCACGTTCACCGTCACCTCGCTGGGCGGGTACGGCGTCGACTTCTTCACCCCTGTGGTCAACCCCGGCAATGTCGCCATCCTCGGCGTGGGCAGGCTCAAGGACGGTGTCGAGTGGGTGGACGACCAGCCGCGACGCACCCAGGTGCTCACCCTGAGCCTCACCTTCGACCACCGTGCCGTGGACGGGGCGCCGGCGGCCGAGTATCTGCGCACGGTCGGTGAGCTGCTGCGCAAACCTCTTCGGCTCCTGGTCTGAGTCCTCCCGGCCCGCGTCCGTCGACCCTTTCCATCCATCCGGTCGGTGGGCGCGGGCCCTTCCGTCCCGGTCGGCTACTCGGCCGCCGGATCGGCGATCCGCTCGGCGAGCCGGCCGACCTCGCCGAGGAAGGAACGGTGCCCGAGGGAGCGGTAGACGTCGTCCCCCCGGACCTGCGAGACCGCCGCGGTCTCGAGCAGCGCCAGCACCCCCAGGCCGATCACCGCCGCCTCCGCGTCCGTGACCGGTGCTCGGCCCTTGCTGATCAGCCGTACCAGTTCCGCCAGCAACTGCGTCCGGATCTCGTGCCGCAGTGCCTCCGCCTCCTGGCTCATTCCTGCCGAGGACACGAAGAACACGGTCGCGGCGGACCGGTGCTCGCCCAGCCAGACCACCAGCGCCGTAACGGTCGGGCCGATGTCCGCGCCGGGCTCGTGCGCCTGCGTGAGCGTCTCCAACTGCTCGCGCAGCGCGGCGGCGAACACCCGCATACCTTCCACCAGGACCTGGTCCTTGGAGGAGAAGTGGTAGTACACCGCGGCCGACGTCATCTCCGCCCGAGCCGCGATGTCCGCCACGGTCACCTCGTCCGGAGGCTGGGTGGCGAAGAGCTCCGTGGCTGCCTCGATCACCCACTGCCTGCGCGACGGGCGGTGAGCTGCGCGGGTTCCGGATGTAGTCATGGTGTCAAGTATGCCGTGACCTTGGTCCTCCAGAGCCATGCGGGTACCAGGGTTTACGGGCTCGACCTGCGGGAGTAACTGGATAACATGGTCAGTACGCCGGGGCTCGCAGGCACCGGTCGCGGCAACCGGCAGGGAGCATGATGGCCACCACGAACGGCAAGCAGCCCGCCCACCGTCCTTCGCGACGTCAGCACATCATCAGCGCCGCCGTCCGGGTGTTCGGCCGCAACGGCTTCGCGGAGACCAGTGTGCAGGACATCGCGGACGAGGCACAGGTGGTGCCCACGGCCGTCTACTACCACTTCGCGGGCAAGGAGGAGCTGCTCGAACTCGCCATGCGGCGGGTCTTCGACCAGCTGAACATCGTCGTGGAGACGGCCCGTCCGGACACCGAGCCGGGAGACGCCGAGGGCCTGATCCGCACCATCGACGCCGTGTGGGAGTGGGTGGAGAAGAACCCGGACGAGGCCCGGCTCTACCAGGTCCAGATCGCCTCCGCCAACGGCACCATCAAGCTACTGCGCGACGAGTTCGAGCAGCGGCACATCCAGCGTGCGTACGACTATCTGCCCGAGAGCACCGCCCGAAGTCCGCGGGCGGCCAAGGCGCGGCACGCCTCGCAGGCGCTCGCGGTCCGCACTTTCATCAGTACGACCATCCTCGTGACCGCGCTGCGCGCCGAGGGCGGACCGCTGTCCCGGATGCCGTCCCACTCCGTGCAGGAGGCGGTCAGGTCCCTGGCGCTGCGCATCGTCGCCGCCGACCAGAAGGCCGAGTCGGCGAGCACACCGGCCTAGTAGGGCTTGGTCAGGTTCACCAGGGCAGCGGCTTGCGCTCGGCGAACAGCCCGCCCGTCGTCTCATCGCCCTCTGGCAGAGTCGCCAGCCAGACGGGCGTGTCCGCACCCTCCTCGGGCCCGCGCGGGGCGGCCGAGCCGCCCATACCGCTGCGGGTCCAGCCGGGGTCGGCCGCGTTGACCAGGACGCCCGTTCCCGCCAACTCGCCCGCGAGCATCCGGGTCAGGGCGTTGAGCGCGGTCTTGGAGACGCGGTAGGCCGGGTGCCGGCCGGAGTCCATCAGCGCCAGCGAGCCGTAGGAACTGGTGAGGTTGACGACCCGTCCGTAGCCGGCCCGCACCATGCCCGGGACGACGGCCTCGGCCACGCGCCAGGCACCCACGAGGTTGATGTCCAGGGTGGCGCGCAGGACGTCCTCGTCGAGGTACGGCGGCCGCAGGTCGCCGTCCAGGGAGACCCCGGCGTTGTTCACCAGTACGTCGATACCGCTCCCGCCGATCAGTTCCCCGGCCTCGCGCACCGCTTCGGTGACGCTCAGCGCGGAACCCACGTCCAGGGTGAGCGGCAGCGCCGCCGGGCCGATGGCACGGCACACCTCCTCGGCGGCTTCCCGCTTCCGCGCCCCGACCAGGACCCGTAGCCCCTGGTCCGCGAGTTGCCGGCAGATCTCCGCGCCGATCCCGCGCGCGCCGCCGGTGACCAGGGCGGTTCTGCTCTCGCTCATGACAGTTCTCCTCGGTTGTGCGCAGCCGCGCCGTTCAGACCGTCAGCACCGCGCACGCGCTGATCCCGGGCGCCCCGTACACATGAGTGAAGCCCACCTGGGGAGAGCCCGGCACCTGCACTCCCGGTGCGCGGCCCTGCAACTGCCGGACGACTTCATGGAATTGACGCAGACCCGAGGCGCCGACCGGTTCGCCGCCCGCCAGGCACCCGCCGTCGGTGTTGACCGGGATCCGGCCGGTGAAGTCGGTCTCTCCCGCGGCCAGCAGCTCCTCCTGCTCGCCGTGCCCGCACAGCCCGGTCTCGGCCAGGTGAATCAACTCCGAGCCGCTGTCGGTGTCCTGCAACTGGGCCACCCGCACATCGGCGGGCCGCAGACCGGCCCCGCGGAAGACCGCCTCCGCCGCATCCACGCTCGGGCTGCGGTGCGGTCCCGGCGGCAGCCAGGGCGAGAACACCTCGAACGAGCCGAACCGCCTGGTCCGGAAGGCCAACGAGGCCAGTTTGACCGGCCGTTCGCACAGGTCGAAGGCGCGGTCGTCGCGGGCCAGCACCAGTGCGGCGGCGCCCTGACCGGGGGAGCAGAACATGTACTGGGTGAGCGGCGGGCTCACCTCGGCGGAGTGCAGGATCTCCTCCTCCGTGAGCTCCTTGCGCCGCCAGGCCAGGGGATGGCGGGAGCCGTTGCGGAAGGCGCGCGCGGCCACCATCGCCAGCGCCCGCTCCGGAATGCCGTACTCGTGCAGATAGCGCTGCGTCTTGAGGGCGAAGAACTGGGTCGTCAGCATCATCCCGGTCTCCGCGTACCAGTCAGGCAGACCGTAACGGGCCGCCGACACATGGAACGCGCCCCGCTCGTGCTTGTCGAACCCCACGGCCAGCCCCAGCGACGCCTCGCCCGCCCGCAGCGCGTTGGCCACCGCGAGCACCGTCGAGGCCCCGGTCGCGCAGCCGTTCTGCACATTGACGAACGGCACACCGGTCAGCCCCAGTCGCCCCACCAGCGTGTCGGGCTTGCCGGACACGTCGGAGCCGCCCGCCGCGTACCCGATGTCCTCCCAGCCGACACCGGCGTCGGCCAGCGCCTCGCGCACCGCCCGCACCGCCATGTCCATCCCGGTGACGGACTCGTCGCGGCCGAAGGGGTGCATCCCGCAGCCGACCACGTAGATGTCGTCGTTCCGGCTCATCGCTGGCCTCCCGATCGCGCATCCGGGCGGAACGCGAACGTCAGCACGTCGGTCCCGTCCTCGTCCTGGTACGCGGGCACCGTGGTGAGCCGGACCGGAAGCCCGATCCGTACCTCCGGGCGGGACACCTCCAGCCGCGCCTCGACCAGCACCTCACCGAGGTCCACATAGCCGACGTGATACGGCTCGAAGCCCCCGGCCGGCGGCCGGTACGGCGGCTTGGGCGGGAACACCTGGAGCGTCCACGACCACACCCGCCCCCGCACCGGCAGCGGGTGCGCCGCCATGGTCCCGTCCGAGCACCTGGGGCAGGAGTCCTGCCGGGGAAAGACGACGGTGCCGCATCCGGAGCAGCGCGCCCCCACGAGGCGCGGGGGATCGGCGCCGTCGAACAGGCCGTCGTCGATGAGTCTGGAGGTCATGGTGTCGTCCTGTTCTCGTGCCGGCTGAGAGCTGCGGGCTACCAGCCCAGGAGCCCGGCGAGCCGTTCCCGGTGGTGTGCGCCACCGCCCAGCAGTACGGCGTCGGACTGCGCGCGCCGGAAGTACAGGTGCGCGTCGTGCTCCCAGGTGAAGCCCATGCCGCCGTGCAGCTGGACGCTCTCCGCCGCGACGAACGTGAAGGCCTCGCCGCACCAGGACTGCGCCACCGCGGCGGCCTGAGCGAGCGCTTGCGGGGACTCGGCCGCGCGCACCGCCCGTACGACCGAGGACCGCGCGGATTCGACCTGGAGCAGCATGTCCGCGCAGGTGTGCTTGACCGCCTGGAAGCTGCCGAGTGCCCTGCCGAACTGGGTACGGTCCCGCACATGCGCCACGGTCATGTCCAACGCCGCCTGCGCACCGCCGAGTTGCTCGGCGGCCAGCGCCACCAGAGCGGTGTCCAGGGCGCGGGTGACGACCTCCGTCCCCTCGCCCCCGGCGGTCAGCGCACGGGCCCGGGCACCGGCGAAGGTGACCACGGCCTGGCCGCGGCTCAGGTCCAGGGTGGGCACCCGGCGGACGGTCACGCCCGGCTCGCGCGGGTCGACGAGGAACAGGTCCACGCCGTCGGGACCGGCGGCCGCGACCACCAGGGCCTCGGCGTCGGCACCGTCCAGGACGAACGGCGCGGTGCCGTCAAGGACCGCGACGCCACCGCGCCACGTCACCCCCACCGGCACGGCGCCCGGCCGCCAGACACCGTCGGGCGCGGCCACCGCGAGTGCGTGCACGCGGCCTTCGGCCAGCTCCGCCAGCGGCTTCGCGGCGGTGCCGCAGCCGGCCAGCACCTGCCCGGCCAGCACGGTGGAGGACAGCAGCGGCACCGGCGTCAGCGTCCTGCCGAGTTCCTCGCAGACCACGGCGATCTCCGCCAGGCCGCCGATGCCTCCCACGTCCTGAGGCAGGCCGAGGGCCGCGAGGCCCACCTGCCGGCCGAGGGTGTCCCACAGGTCGGCGTGGATGCCGGGGGAGTGCTCGTCGAGCGAGCGCACGGCCGCGATGCCGCCCGCGTCCGCGCACACCGAGCGCACGGTCTCGCGCAGATCCTCCAGTTCGGACTCGGACAGTCCGGACTCGGAGGCCTCGGTCACCTCGCCGGCGGGGTCGGTCACAGTGGTCATGTCGCTGTCCTGTTCCGTTCGCTCTCGCGCCCGCGCAGCACGCTGTGGGCCGCCGCCATGCGGGCGACCGGCACGCGGTGCGCCGAGCAGGAGACGTAGTCCAGTCCCAGGTCGTCGCAGAACGCGATCGACTCGGGGTCCCCGCCGTGCTCACCGCACACGCCGAGCTTGATGTCGGGCCGTACGCTCCTCGCCCGCTCCACGGCCAGGGCGATCAACGCGCCCACGCCGTGCGGGTCGAGCCGGGCGAACGGGCTGGCGGTGAGGAACCCGCGTTCCTGGTACGAGGCGAGTACCTGGCGCTCCACGTCGTCCCGGGAGAATCCGTAGGTGAGCTGGGTGAGGTCGTTCGTGCCGAAGGAGAAGAACTCGGCGTGCTCGGCGAGTTCGGCGGCCATCAGGGCGGCCCGCGGAGTCTCGATCATCGTGCCCAGCCGGTACGGCACCTCCACGCCGGTGCGGGCGGCCACCGTCGCGGCGGCGTCGCGCACGAAGCCGGCCGCGGCCGCCAGCTCCTCCTCCATGCTGACCAGCGGGATCATCACCTCCAGCTGGGGCCGGACGCCGGTCGCGGCGACATCGGCCCACGCGGAGAAGAGCGCCTCGGCCTGCGCCGGGTACAGCCGCTCGTGCAGCAGCGCCAGACGTACCCCGCGCAACCCGAGCATGGGGTTGGCCTCGCGCAGGGACGCCGCCCGCTGCTCGGCCGCTGTGTCACCGGCGGCCTCGGCCTCGCCCGGAGCGGGCAGGAACTCGTGCAGCGGGGCGTCCAGCAGGCGCACGGTGACCGGGCGGTCGCCGACCGCGGCGAGGAGCGCCTTGAAGTCCTCGTGCTGGGCGTGCTCCAGGGCGAGCAGCGCCTCGTCGCGGGCCTGGGGGTCGGCGGCCAGGATGACGCTGCGGATCAGCGGCAGCCGCTCGCCGAGGAACTGGTGCTCCGTACGGCACAGGCCCACACCCTCCGCGCCGAGGGCGACGGCGGTGTTCACCTCCGCCGCGGTGTCGGCGTTGACCCGGACTCCGAGCCGGCGCGTGTCGTCGGCCCACTCCAGCAGGGTGGAGAGTTCCGGCGGGGGTCCGGCGACGCTGATGGTCAGCGTTCCGGCGTAGACGGCGCCGGTGCGGCCGTCGAGCGACACCGGGTCGCCCTCGCGCAGCACGCGGTCCCCGATCCGTACCGTGCCGGCGGCCCGGTCCGCCCGCAGGCCCTCGGCACCGCACACCGCCGGTTTGCCGGCGCCGCGGGCCACCACGGCCGCGTGCGAGGCGATGCCTCCGCTGCCGGTGAGTACCGCGGCGGCGGCCAGCATGCCGGGGACGTCGGCCGGTGTGGTCTCGTGCATCACCAAAACGGCGTGCGTGTCTTCGGCGGCCAGCTCCAGGGCGCGTTCGCTGGACAGCACGACGACGCCGGTCGCGGCCCCGGGGGACGCGGGCAGCCCGCGGACCAGAAGGTCCTCGTCGCCGGTCAGCTTCAGCTGCGGGTGCAGTAGCTCCTGCACCTGCGCGGGAGAGATCCGGCGTACCGCGTCCTCCTTCTCCAGTGCTCCGTCCCGGGCCAGGTCCGCCGCGAGGCACACCGAGGCACGCAGCGGCGGACGGCTCTGCACGGCGGCGGCGAGCAGGGAGATCTCGCCGTCGCGCACCTCGAAGTCGACCAAGACCGGTGCGTGCAGATGGCGTTCGAGGGTGAGCAGCGCATGCTCGAGGAGGGTCGTGCCCGCCGTGAGTTTCTTGAGCGGTTCGCCGGTGTGCGGGGGTGGCGCGCTGCGGCGCACGCCCCGGAAGAACAAGCCCTCCGCGGCGAAGCGGCCGGTCTCGGGGTGGCGGCTGACCGCCGTGCCGTAGCCGGAGCGGTCCGAGGGGCCGATGCGCAGCGCCTGTACGTGCAGGGCGATGCCCAGGTCGGCGGGGAGCTTCTGGGCCTTGCGCGACCTTCTGGCGCGCGGCGAGTCCCAGCGGGCGAGAACCGCCCGGGCGGCCAGGGCGAGCTGCTCGGCCGGGTCGTCGGGGAAGGGCCGCTCGGCGTGCTGTGCGACGAGGGACAGCAGGGCCTCGACCCGGGCGCGGGGCTCCGGGGCGTCGAGGAGCGCGTCGTCCAGTACGGCGGTCGGTACGTCGAGGGCGTACTCCGCGATCATCCGGACCGTCGTGGCCCACACCTCGTACAGTCCGTCCGCGCGGCCGATGACCGTGCACAGGTCCGCGGCGTTGTCCGGGTTGACTCCGAGACAGGCGAGGTCGGGCGGCAGTCCGGCGACCTCGCCGGGCGCGCTCGCCGACAGCCGCAGCAACAGTGGCCGCGCCGGGTCGCCGACCCGGCGTCCCGACAGCTGCTCGACGAGTTCGACGGCCGCCCGCGCGGTGCCGGGCTCGCCCAGCGCCCGCGCGGAGCTCGCGGGCACGGTCAGCCCCGGGACCACCGGCAGCCCGAGGGCCACCAGCCGGTCCATCGCGATGCCGTGCGCGCCCAGCTCATCGGCGTCCAGTCCGCGGATCCGTCCCTGGCCGTACGGCACCAGGGCGAGGCCGGCGGCCTCCGGGCGGGCGACGGTGCCCGCCTGTCGGTCGGTGATGCTCAACCTCGGCTCCTTCGGACGAGCTTTTCCTCGAGGGCCTCGTCGTCGGCCCGGCTGATCCCCAGGACCAGCAGCAGTTCCTGGTGCAGCCGCATCCACACGGTGTGGTACGAGTCGCACAGCGGGGAGGCCAGCCACTGGGGGCCGCCGTCGTCGAACTGGTCGAGCGCCTCCTCCAGGCCGGTGAGATACCGGCCGCTGCCCGCGAGGAGGCGTTCCAGCCTGCGCAGCACGGGCTGGATGGCCTCGTGCACGTCCTCCAGCATCTCGCGGACCTCGGCGTCGTAGACGCTGTCGTTGTGGTCGTTGACGCTGCCGTCCGGGCGGCACTGCCAGGCCGTGCAGACCTCGCGCACTTTCCTGTTGACCGGCAGGAACGCCTCGTAGACCGCGTTGATCCGATCCTTGAGCTCCGAGTCCGCCGGGATCCGCAGCATCTTGGCCGCGGCGTTCTTGGCGTACTCGGTGGGCAGCACCATCGGGCCCTTCACCATGGCGAGCCCGGCATCGACCAGAGGGCGGTACTGAGCCTCCGGCACACCGCGCCACATGCCGCGCAGGACGAGGTCGATGACGGCATCGGTGAGGGTCTTGTCGAGCGCGTCTGTCCGCTCCGCGGCAGCAGAATGCATCTCCACACCTTTTCCTGTGGGGCGCGGGCTGAGGCCGCGCGGCGACGGTTGCCGGGTCGCAGGGACCTCGACGGGGTGGTGCGTACGCAGGGGACTGCGATCTGTGTTGCCCGGAGGTTACGCCCGAGCCGCCCTGTTAGTGAAGAGGTACTCAAGAAACACTTTGCGGCTTCTCCTGCGCCGACCGCGCGGAGGGCGCCTTGCCGCGGGACCGGGCGGCGAGGAACGACTCCATCGCGGCCTGGGCCTGCGCACCGCCCGCCAGAGCGGCGATCGAGCGCGCCTCTTCGGTGAGGTGCTTCTCCAGCGGTGCCTCGGCGCCGGCCCGCAGCAACTCCTTCGCGGCCCGCAGCGCGGCACCGGAACCGGCCGCCAGCTCGGCGGCGGTCCGGTACGCCGTGTCGTCGAGCTCGTCGTCCTCCACGACCCGGGACACCAGCCCCCACCGCTCGGCATCCTCGCCGGTCAGGACCCGGTTGGTGAGGATCAGGTCCGCCGCCCGCCGAGGGCCCAGCAGCCGCTGGAGGACCCATGAGGCACCGCAGTCCGGGGTGAGCCCGATCGCCGTGTACGCCAGCCGGAAGCGCGCCGACCGGGCCGCCAGCACGAGGTCGCCCGCCAGGGCCAGCCCGATCCCGCCACCCGCCGCCGCCCCGCGCACGGCGGTCACGACGGGCACGGGCAGCTCGTGCAAGGCCTGCACGGCCTCATGCGCGGCGGAGGCGACCGCGTGCACATAGGGGGCGGTGTCCGCGCCCCGGCCGGCGAAGGCGCGCAGGTCGCCGCCCACGCAGAAGTTCCCGCCCGCCGCCCGCAGCAGGACGGCGCCGCCCGGATCCGCGGTGACGTCGGCGGCCGCGTCGCGCAGGGCCTCGGCGGTCGGGAGATCCAGGGCGTTTCCACGTCCGGGGTCGTCCAGCAGCAGCTCGACGACTCCGTCGGCGTGGCGGACGACCCGGACTGGCTGGGTGCTCATCGGAGGGGTTCTCCCGTCGTCGGGACCTGCTTGGGAAGGGCGCACCTGCTTGAGAAGGGCGCTCACATACTGGTCCCGCTCTACAGTTTCGGCAATGGGCTGCTCTCCGTTCTCGCCGAGTGATCCATGCCGCACAGCATTCTCGGTCGAGCTGGTGGGCTAGATACTTGACCCGTTGTACAGTTTCGGCGATGCGACGGGCACTGGCGCCCGTACGCCTGTCGGCGGGAGGAACCATGCCGATCCAGTTCGATGTCGATCCGTCAGTCGCCCGGCTTGCCGAGGCCACCGCCGAGTTCGTCCGCGAGGTGGTGATCCCGGCCGAGCGTGAGTGCGGCGGGTCCGTCCACGACGCACCGCAGGCCCTGCGGGAGACCTTGCAGAAAGGGGCCCGCGAGGCGGGCGTGTTCGCGCCGCACGTCCCGAAGCGGTGGGGCGGACACGGGCTCGACCTGCGCGGACAGGCGGTGGTGTTCGAAGCCGCCGGCTACTCCGTGCTCGGCCCGCTGGCGCTGAACTGCGCGTCCCCGGACGAGGGCAACATGCACCTGCTCGAGAAGGTGGCCACCGAGGAGCAGCAGGCGCGCTATCTGCGCCCGCTGGCCGCCGGCGAGTACCGCTCCTGCTTCGCGATGACCGAACCGGCGCCGGGCGCCGGCAGTGACCCCCGCGCGCTGCGGACCACGGCCGTACGGGTTCCCGGCGGCTGGCGCATCGACGGGCGCAAGTGGTTCATCACCGGGGCCAACGGTGCCGACTTCGCCATCGTGATGGCCCGCACCGACGGCAGCCCCGGCGGCTCGGGCGGCGCCACGATGTTCCTCGTCGACGCCGGCAACCCGGGTATGCGCATCGTCCGGAACATCGACACGCTGGACGAGAGCCTCTTCGCCGGGCACAGCGAGATCGTGTTCGAGGAATGCCTGGTGGGCGAGGACCAGGTCCTCGGTCAGGTGCACCGGGGTTTCGAGAACGCCCAGGTCCGCCTCGGCCCCGCCCGGCTCACGCACTGCATGCGCTGGCTGGGCGCCGCGACCCGCGCCCGGGACGTCGCCCTGGAGCGCGCCGGGACCCGCGAGGCCTTCGGCTCGCTGCTGGGGGACCTCGGCATGGTGCAGCAGATGCTGGCCGACTCCGAGATCGACATCGAGGCGAGCCGCGCACTGATCCTGCGTACCGCCTGGGAGTTGGACAACGGCACCGCGAGCGCCGCGCAGTTCTCCTCGGTGTCCAAGGTCTTCGTGGCGGAGGCGGTGGGCCGCATCGTCGACCGGGCGGTGCAGATCTGCGGCGCGCTCGGCATCTCGGCCGAGGACGCCCCGCTGGCGCGCCTGATCCGTGAGGTGCGGCCGTTCCGGATCTATGACGGCCCGTCCGAGACCCATCGCTTCGCCATCGCGCGCCGCGCGGTGAAGCCGTACCGGCAGCCGCGTCAGACCGGAACCGCCGCCTCCTGACGGAGCGTCGGCAGTCCGTCCTGCCCTAGTTTCTTGTCATTGGATACAGCCAGTCGATGAGAGAAGCCACCGATTTACTAGGGCGTCCTAGCAAATTACTAGGACGTCCTAGTAACCTGACCCCGCCCCCACCCGTCGCCCGTCTCCACGGGCAGCCCGTCCGGAGTACACCGTGAGCGATGGCACCAGCACACCGCAGCTTCACCAAGCGCAGCACCCGGTGCGCCTCGTCACCGCGTCCAGCCTCTTCGACGGCCACGACGCCTCGATCAACATCATGCGGCGCATCCTCCAGTCGCAGGGGGCCGAGGTCATCCACCTCGGCCACAACCGCTCGGTGGGCGAGGTCGTCGACGCCGCCCTGGAGGAGGACGTCCAGGGCGTGGCCGTCAGCTCCTACCAGGGCGGTCACGTCGAGTACTTCGAATACCTCGCCGAACTGCTCCGCGAACGCGGCGCCGGTCATGTGAAGGTCTTCGGCGGCGGGGGAGGGGTGATCGTCCCCGAGGAGATCCAGCGGCTCTCCGACGCCGGAGTGCGGATCTTCTCCCCGGAGGACGGGCAGCGCCTGGGCCTCACCGGCATGATCAACACCATCATCAGGGAGTGCGACACAGCCCCCTGGCAGGACACCCCCGCCCAGCTCACCGCCGTACTCGCCGGCGAACGCCCCGCCCTCGCCCGGCTGCTCAGCGCCCTGCAGACGGCCACCGTCCCGGACGAGGACCTCGACGCGCTCCGCCGCGCCGCGGCCGCCCGCTCCGTACCCGTCCTCGGCATCACCGGCACCGGCGGCGCGGGCAAGTCCTCCCTCACCGACGAGCTCGTACGGCGACTGCGCGTCGACCAGCAGGACAAGCTGCGCGTGGCCGTCCTCGCCGTCGACCCGACCCGGCGGCGCGGCGGCGGAGCCCTGCTCGGCGACCGGATCCGGATGAACAGCCTGGACGGCGACCGCGTCTTCTTCCGGTCCCTGGCCACCCGCGGCCACCACGAACTCCCCGAAGGCCTCACCGACTCCATAGCCGCCTGCAAGGCCGCCGGATACGACCTGGTGATCGTGGAGACCCCCGGCATCGGGCAGGGCGACGCCGCCATCGCCCCGTACTCCGACGTCTCGCTGTACGTCATGACACCCGAGTTCGGCGCCGCCTCCCAGCTCGAGAAGATCGACATGCTGGACTTCGCCGACGTCGTCGCCATCAACAAGTTCGAACGGCGCGGCGCGGCGGACGCGATGCGCGACGTCGGCCGCCAACTGGTCCGCAACCGCGAGGCGTTCGGCTCCCGGCCCGAGGACATGCCGGTCTACGGCACCAGCGCCGCCACCTTCAACGACGACGGCGTCACCGCCCTCTACCAGCACCTCCTCGGCCTGCTCACCGAACACGGCCTCCCGGCCGCCCCCGGCACCCTCCCGGCCACCGACGTACGCCATTCCAGCGGCGCCGCGCAGATCGTGCCCACCACCCGGGTGCGCTACCTCGCCGAGATCGCCGAGACCGTACGCGGCTACCACGCCGACACCGCCACCCAGGCCGAGGCGGCACGGCGCATCCAGCGCCTGAGTGCCGTACGGGACGAACTGGCCGCGGTCGAAGCACCCACCGCCGACGTCGAGAAACTGCTGGCCGACGCCGAGGAAGGCCTCGACACGTCAGCGCGGAACCTCCTCACGGACTGGCCGAAGACCGTACAGGAGTACTCGGGCGAGGAACTGGTGACCGTCACCCGAGGCCGCGAGCAGCGCACCGCCCTGGTCCGCGAGTCCCTGTCCGGCAACCTCGTTCCCCGGGTCGCCCTGCCCCGCTACACCGACCACGGCGAACTCCTGCGCTTCCTGCGCGCGGAGAACCTGCCCGGCCGCTTCCCCTTCACCGCCGGCGTGTTCCCGTTCAAGCGCGAGGGCGAGGACCCGGCCCGGATGTTCGCCGGCGAGGGCGACCCGCAGCGCACCAACCGCCGCTTCCGCTATCTGTCCAAGGACAGTGAGGCCACCCGGCTGTCCACCGCCTTCGACTCCGTCACCCTCTACGGCCACGACCCGGCCCTGCGCCCCGACATCTACGGCAAGGTCGGCACCTCGGGCGTCTCCGTGGCCACCCTCGACGACATGAAGGCGCTCTACGCGGGCTTCGACCTCACCGCCCCCACCACCTCGGTCTCCATGACCATCAACGGCCCGGCCCCGACCGTGCTGGCCTTCTTCCTCAACACGGCCATCGACCAGCGGCTCGACGCCTTCACCGCCGAACACGGCCGCGAACCGACCGCCGAGGAGAGCCGGGAGATCAGGTCCTACGTCCTCCAGAACACCCGGGGCACGGTCCAGGCCGACATCCTCAAGGAGGACCAGGGCCAGAACACCTGCCTGTTCTCCACGGAGTTCAGCCTGCGGATGATGGCGGACATCCAGGAGTGGTTCATCGAGCAGGGAGTGCGCAACTTCTACTCGGTGTCCATCTCCGGCTACCACATAGCCGAGGCCGGCGCGAACCCCATCAGCCAGCTCGCCTTCACCCTCACCAACGGCTTCACCTACGTCGAGGCGTACCTCGCCCGCGGCATGTCCGTCGACGACTTCGCGCCCAACCTGTCCTTCTTCTTCTCCAACGGCATGGACCCCGAGTACACCGTCCTCGGCCGGGTCGCCCGCCGCATCTGGGCGGTCGCCATGCGCGAGAAGTACGGGGCGGGGGAGCGCAGCCAGAAGCTCAAGTACCACGTCCAGACCTCGGGCCGCTCCCTGCACGCCCAGGAGATGGACTTCAACGACATCCGCACCACCCTTCAGGCGCTCATCGCGATCTACGACAACTGCAACAGCCTGCACACCAACGCCTACGACGAGGCCGTCACCACCCCCACCGAGGACTCCGTCCGCCGGGCCCTCGCCATCCAGCTGATCATCAACCGCGAGTGGGGCCTGGCGATGAACGAGAACCCGCTCCAGGGCTCGTACATCATCGACGAACTCACCGACCTCGTCGAAGAAGCCGTACTCACCGAGTTCGAGCGGATCAGCGAACGCGGCGGAGTCCTCGGCGCCATGGAGACCGGCTACCAGCGCGGCCGTATCCAGGACGAGTCGATGATCTACGAGCAGCGCAAGCACGACGGCACGCTGCCCATCATCGGCGTCAACACCTTCCGCAAGCCCGGCGGTGACAGCGAGCACGGGACAGTGGAACTGGCCCGCGCCACTGAGGGGGAGAAGCAGTCCCAGCTCGCCCGGGTCGAGGACTTCCGCAGCAGCCATCGCACGGAGGCGGAAGCCGCCCTCACCGAACTCAAGCGCGCCGCCACCAGCGGCGAGAACGCCTTCGCCGTGCTGATGGACGCCGCCCGGGTCTGCTCACTCCAGCAGATCACCGAGGCGTTCTTCGAAGTCGGCGGCGAGTACCGCCGCAACGTCTGAACAGGGCCTGAGCACAGGCCTGTCCACTCTCCGCTTCACGCAAAGGGCCACCCGCATGGAATCTGTCTCGCGTCTCGGTGTCGTCGGCTGCGGTCTCATGGGCTCCGGCATCGCGGAAGTCGCCGCCCTCAGCGGCAGCGGCATCGACGTACTGGTCGCCGAGTCGTCGTCCGAAGCCGCCGAGGCCGGCCGCCGACGCGTCGAGGCCTCCCTCGACCGCGCGCTGCGCCGCGGCAAGATCAGCGAGGGGGCGCGGGACGGTGCGCGCGCCCGCCTGACCTTCACCGACGACCTCAAGGCCATGGCCGACCGCCAGTTCGTGATCGAGGCCGTCGCCGAGAACCGTGACCTGAAGACCGGTGTCCTGAAGACCCTGGACGAGGTCGTCACCGACCCCGACGCCATTCTGGCCACCAACACCTCGTCGATCCCCATCGTCGACCTCGCGGTGGCGACCCAGCGGCCCACCCATGTCCTGGGCATCCACTTCTTCAACCCCGTACCCGTGCAGGCCCTGGTCGAGATCATCCCGGCCCTCACGACAAGTCCCGACACCCTGGCACGGGCCCGAGCCTTCGCCTCCGAAGCCCTGGGCAAGGAGGTCGTCGAGGCGACCGACCGATCCGGCTTCGTGGTCAACGCGCTCCTCGTGCCCTATCTGCTCGCCGCGGTCCGCATGGTGGAGGCCGGATCCGCGACGCCTCAGGACATCGACCGCGGCATGGAACTGGGCTGCGCCCACCCCATGGGCCCGCTGCGCCTGCTCGACCTCATCGGCCTCGACACCGCACAGGCGGTCGCGGAGTCGATGTACGAGGAGTTCAAGGAACCTCTCTACGCCCCTCCCGCGCTGCTGCGCCGCATGGTCGCCGCCGGCCGCCTGGGCCGCAAGAGCGGCCAAGGGTTCTACGACCACACCGCGCGAGGGTGAGGATGAATTTCCTTGGTGCCCGAAGGCCGCTCGGCCTTCGGGAAGGCGATCTGTTCATAGGCCGATGGGAAGCGCGGCCCCCAGCGGCGGGAGCCTGAAGGCCCGCCGGTCACCTGGTACGGACACCGCACCCGGTCGGCCGACGGGCCGGACGAGAGGTCAGACGGCGATGGTGGTGCCGTCGAAGCGGTTGAGGGTGAGGACCGCGTTCTCCAGGGCCGCCTCCTTGGCCTCGCGCAGAACGCTGATGGCGATCTCCTCACCCAGCAGTACTGCCTGGGTGAAGTCGGTGCGCCAGTGCACGCCCGCCATGTTGCGGCCGCTGGCGATGTTGGCGGCGACCTTGTTGAGCTCGCCGCCCACCGTGAGTCGGTCGGCGTCCGGGCCGGTGTACGGCTCCAGGGCGGTGCCGTCGGTCGTGGGCACGACCGGGTTGGGCAGGATGTGCGACTCGTCGAACCACGCCTTGAGGATGGTCACGCACGCCCCCGCCACGGTGGCGTGCCCGGAGCCGTAGGAAGGGTGGGTCGGGCTGCCCTCGGGGAACGCCTGCGGCAGCAGGTAGCTGCCGTACTTGCCGAAGACCTGCTTGACGGCGATGGAGTCCAGCACCTCGCCGTCGATCGGATACTCACGCAGCCCGCGCTTGTGCTGGTGGACCCGGCCGCCGAACTCCTCCGGCCGCAACCGCCGGTGGACGTACCACTTCTGGAACCACGCCGCCTTCAGGGCACGGGTGGCCACCTCGGTGACGAGCGAGAGGATGTGCGGGCCGCCGTACGTCCCGAAGCCGATCTGGTTGCCGGAGAAGTTGTACGGATTGCCCGGGTCCACCGGCGCGTTCTGGCCCAGCAGGATGAGGGCGGCGTTGAGGTAGGCCTGGTACAGCGCGTCGAAGTGCACGTAGTGCGCCAGGTCGCGCGGCGTCTGAATGTACCGCCGCTTCGCGAAGTCCCGCTCCTCCGGCTCGGGTTCGGAGCCGTTCTGCACCTCCAGCCAGTCGCCCCAGGTGGTGAGGTGGTCGACCGGGCGGACCAGGGTGTCCTGCCGCTGCGGGATCAGCAGGGTGCCGTACGGGATGTCCTGGAGCAGGAACTGCGAGAGGTACGGCCCGGTCAGGTCGCCCCGGGTGTCTCCGCGGAAGATCGTCTGCGGAGTCACCCGGTCGCCCTGCTTGGGTGCCCGGAAGTCCGTCAGCCCGCTCAGCTCGGTGGCCGCCTCGGCGACCACCTCGCTGTCGTCGAACCGTGTGAAGAGCACATCACGGCACAGCGCCATCCAGTACAGCTCGACGGCCTCGGCGGAGTGCTGCGCGCTGTCGATACGCGGCGCCGGCGGGATGGACAGGGCCTGCGGGTCGGGGCCCGACGGTGCGAAGGCCAGCCCGGCCTGCGGGTTGACCAGTTTGCGGGTGTCTCCGAGCGGGATCCGCTCGAAGTCCTCGTAGCTGCCGGTGGCCAGCGCCCGGCGCAGCAGGTTGTAGGCGGCCGGTTCGACCTCTCCGAACTTGTTGTGCGGTAATGCCTTGGAGTAGGTGCAGACGAAGGGGTGGTCGGTCTCCTCCCCGTTTGCGGTGTGGACCGGTACGTGACGCTGGAACTCGGCCTCGGCGGCCCGGATCCTCGCGTCACGCGCGGCAAAACGACGATCACTCATACGAATCCCCCGTATTCCCCCGTGAGTTGTGCCTGGATCTCGCTCTGTGACTCCTGAGACGCACGGCCGCCTGCGACCGTTGCGAGAAAACCGGCAATCGCGAGAATCTGCACATATGCGGTACGGGATTCCGCATCGGAGAGGATGCCGTGTCAGCAGTGCGGCGCGGCATCCTCCGGGTGACAGTGACCGCTCTGGCTCGGCGGGAGGTCGAGGGCCGGGTTGCCGTCGAAGAAGCCGCTCGGTTTGAGCATGAAGCCGATGGTGGTGACCGGCATGACCGGCCAGTCCTCCGGGCGCACCACATGGTGGGCGCCGAAGGTGTACCAGACCACCACGTCGGTGTCCTCCAGCGGACGGTCGGCGGCCGCGTAGGCGGGCAGTCCTTCGCCACCCGGGTGCTGGTTCGGGTAGTCACCGGCGGCGAAGCGCTCGGCGGGGTCGTAGGCGGTGACCCACAGGTGGTTGTCGGTGAATCCGGCACGAGGGCCGTACAGCGCCTCCGGCGGGTACATCGGCACGGTGTTGGATCCCGGCATCAGTGTGTACGCCACCGGATCGCCCAGCCCGGAGAGCTTCCCCGGGTTCTCGATCTTCCAGTACCGCGCCTTCATCGGGTTGATCCGCCGCTGGGCCGTCGACTCCCGCGCCAGGGCCCTCCGCCGGGTCTCCCAGGCGTTGTTGTGCGGATTCTCCGGCCCCGCGGGGCTGGGCACCGAGTCGATCTCGACGACCGTGTTCGCCGTGCCGTCGACGCTCATGTCGAGTCGTACGCAGAAGAAGTGCTGGTGGTGCGGCCCGTAGAGACCGGGGGCCACGAGCGTGCCGTGCCGGGGCTTCTCGCCGAGGGGGAGCGCGCCGGTGGAGATGACGCCGGTGAGCTTGACCTCGTACTCGATGGTGCCGTCGTTGTAGAGGTACCAGAAGTACCCGTACTCGTAGTTGCCGACCGTCGCGATCATGGAGATGACCAGGCGCCGCCTGCGCCGCACCTGTACGGCGCCGGTGCGGAAGTCGGTGTGCTTCCAGGCGATTCCGGCGTCCTCCTCGTGCATGCACACGGCGTTGGGGATGGTGACCGGGGCGCCGTCCTGGTCGTTCACCACCCCGTCGAAGTAATGGATGTGCCCGACGCAGTCGCAGCCGAGGGTGAGGGAGTTGGCCAGCCAGCCGACGCCGTACTCGCCCTGGTCGAAGACGTTCTTGAAGCGGTGGGTCGGCGCCGGGTCGCCGTAGGGGACGTACATCTCCGACAGGGAGGCGCGGTAGAGCACCGGGCGCAGCGTGCCCCGGTCGTCGTAGCCGACCTGGTGCAGCACCAGGCCCTCGCGCGGTGTGAAGCCGATCCGCAGCCGCCACTTCTGCCAGCGCACCTCGTGTCCGTCGACGGTGAAGCTGGGGCCGTCCGGCTGGGTGATCTCGATGGGCTTCACGTCGTCGCGGTATGCCGGGAAGGCGGGGACATTGTCCTCGGCGAACTGGAACTCCGGCTCATAGTTGCCGGGCCGGGGCGGGAACGGTACGACGCCGTGGTCCTCGACCTCGACGACCTTGCGCTCGTCCAGGTCCACGACCACCACCAGGCCCTCGACGGGGCGGGCGTAGCCGTGCTCGCCGGGTGCCGAGCGGACCCAGGTGAGCGGGCGGGCGATCCGGCGGGCCGACGGGTCGTCCTGGGCGCCGGTCCAGCTCGCCGCCCAGGGGTCGACCATCGCCAGGGAGAAGTCCTCGACACCGCGGCGGCGCATCGCCTCCCGCCACCGCGGATCCGCGCGCACGATGTCCTCGCAGGCGTTGAACTCCTCGTCCATGATCGGGGGTTGGACGCCCTCGATGTGCCGCCACGACAGGACCTCGCGCGTGGTGAGCGACAGCACCGCTTCGTAGGTGCGGCGCTCACCGCGGTCGTAGAGCAGGACGAACGCCGCACGCGGCAGCGGCGGTTCGCCCGAGCCGGGCCGCCAGGCGAGCACCTGCGCCTTGGGCGGCTCGTGCAGCGTGACGAAGACGAAGCGCGCGGCCGGGGTGAGCCCCCTGGCCTCGCGGAGCAGTTCGGCGGCGGCCGCGATCTCCGACGCCGTCAGGGGTTCGAGGGGGTGTGCGGGGCCTTCGGGGCCGGTGGTTTCGCCGGGACCGGTGGCGGCGGCGGTCGTGGTCATGAGGCGACCGCCGCCGGCTCGTTCGCGGGGCCGTCCGGGTCGGGATCGGCGAGCGTGAAGTGGCCGAGTGC
The DNA here is from genome assembly GCF_040654815.1 of Streptomyces sp. NPDC050619. NCBI lineage: Bacteria > Bacillati > Actinomycetota > Actinomycetes > Kitasatosporales > Streptomycetaceae > Streptomyces > Streptomyces sp. NPDC050619. Next base: position 215,525 of record NZ_JBFAIR010000012.1, read on the forward strand.
CGCGTACTTCTCGGGACTGCGCGAGCGCAGTACGACGGCGATGACGACGCCGGCCAGGAACATGGCCAGCACGATCCACGGCAGGTAGGTGATGAAGGGGACGTCGGCGGCGGCCAGCACGGTCCGGTTGTCCACCAGCAGATAGCAGGCGCCGACCATGGCCGCTCCGCCGATGACGGGGGCGACCAGCGTGGTGAACCAGTGGAAGCCGTCCCGCGCGGTGGTGAGGAAGTAGCGGATGATCGCCGCCGAGGCCAGGGCCTGCACACCCAGGATGCCCAGCACGCCGAGCAGCGGCGACCAGGTGCCGAGCTTCAGCAGCGCGCCCTCGGCGCTGGAGTCGTAGAGCACGAATCCCAGCACGTACAGCGCCAGCGCGCCGGTCACGGTCATGGACGCCACGATGGGGCTGTGCCGGCGCGAGGTGCGGGCCAGGACGGACGGCAGGACCCCTTCCCGGCCGAGCGAGAACAGATAGCGCGCACCGGTGTTGTAGAAGGCCATGGCGCAGGCGAAGGAGCTGGTGATCGCGAGCACTTCCATGGCGGTGGTCAGCGGCGAGCCGACGTAACGGTCCGACAGCGGGTAGAAGGCCGAGGCGAACTTGCCCTCGAACTGGTCCTTCACCGCCTGCACCGACTCCGGCAGACCCCATCCGGTGACGAACATGTAGGACACGAACATGTAGAACACGCCGAGGCCGATCACGGAGCCGTAGGTCGCGAGCGCCGCGATCTTGTGCGGGTCGCGGGACTCCTCGGCGTAGTTGGGCGCCATCTCGAAGCCGACCCAGGACCAGAAGGCGGCGAAGAGCGCCACGCCGGCGGCCGCCGAGCCGAAGACCTTGGTCGCGTCGTCGTTGCCGAACAGCTCGGCCGGGTTCATCGGGGCCGCCGAGAAGCCGTGGGCCCCGCCTTCGAAGAGAACGCCCGCCCCCAGCACCAGCAGGACCAGCACCTCCGACACGAGCAGGACGCCGAGGACCTTGGCGGTCAGCTCGATGTGGAACCAGGCGAGCAGGCTCATCACCGCGAGCCCGCCGAACATGTAGACCGCCACCGGGATGGACCATCCGGTCCACTCCTCCACGCTGGTCGCGGCGAAGTAGCCCATCACGCCGATGACGGCGGCGGAGAAGACGATGTAGCACAGGGCGATGAGCACGCCTGAGCCGACACCGGTGATCCGGCCCAGACCACGGCTGATGAAGGTGTAGAAACCGCCGGTGGACGTCACCCGGCGGCTCATCGCGATATAGCCGACCGAGAAGACGGTCAGGGCCACGGTGGCCAGCAGGAACGCGGCCGGTGCCGCGTATCCGCCGCCCATCACGGCCACGGGGACGTTGAACAGCATGGCGGTCATCGGCGCCGCACCGGTCACGATGCAGAACAGTACGGACCGCAGGCCGAGGGCACTGGAGTCCAGACGGCCGTGCTGTGGCTCGGAGGGCACGCTGGGAGCGGGGAGCGGGCTGGTGGAGACGGGGGTGTCGGTCACGGCAGGCCTCGCTGTGGATCGGGTGGGGGAACCATCACACCTGGTGGCCGGGACGGTAGGGACAGATCGTTGCTCCGCAATTGCCGCCCGGTAAATACGTGAGCCCGGTTCGGCGGGGCCGGCCACGGTGCGGTCACGGGGTCCTTCCTGCATGGGGGGACGGGCAAGGTTCAGGGTGAACGCGGCCATGTGCACGGTGGCCCCGCCCACTCCGCTGCCGAGCAGCGCGTGCGCGACTTCTACGACTACGCCGGACCCGCCTACGAGCCGCTCATGGACGAGCGACCGGTGCGAGCTTGCACCGGAACTGCCGTAGGAAGGCGGGCTGTTCGGTGATGCGCAGGCCGGGAATCAGGTGGGCGTCACGCACCGTGCGGACCAGCGTCCGCCCGACGTGGTCCCAGTGGCCGCGGGTGTACGTCCTGCGCGGCACCGCCAGTCGCACCAGCTCGTACGGCGCGCTGGTGAGCGGAGCGCCGTGCTCGTCCTCAGTGCCCAGGTAGAGGGAGCCGAGCTCCACGCAGCGGATGCCGCCCTCCAGATACAACTGGCAGGCCAGTGCCTGGCCGGGAAACTGGTGCGGCGGGATGTGCGACAGCAGACGGCCCGCGTTGAGGTAGAGCGCGTGCACCCCCGGCGGCTCGACGATGTCGACGCCCGCCGAGCGCACCAGGTCCGCCAGGTACGCGGTGTCCTCGGCCCGCGCGCGCAGGTATTGCGGATCGGTGACTTCGGTCAGGCCCTGGGCGACCATGTCCAGGTCGCGTCCGGCCAGTCCGCCGTACGTGGGGAAGCCTTCCGTGGCGATGAGCAGCAGTTCGCAGCGCCGGGCGAGTCCGGTGTCGTGCAGGCCGAGGAAGCCGCCGATGTGGGCGATGCCGTCCTTCTTCGCGCTCATCGCGCAGCCGTCGGCGAGCCTGAACGCTTCCTCGGCGACCTGCCGCGGGCTGTGGTCGCGGTACGCGGCCTCCCGCTGGGTGACCAGCCAGGCGTTCTCCGCGAACCGTGCCGCGTCCAGGAGCAGGGGCACGCCGCGCTCCCGGCAGAGCGACGAGGTCAGCGTCAGGTTGGCCATGGACACCGGCTGGCCCCCGCCCCCGTTGTTGGTGAGCGTCATGATCACCGCGGCGACGCGGGAGCCGTCCGGCCCGTCCAGGACGGCCTTCAGGCGAGCGGTGTCGATGTTCCCCTTGAACGGCTCCGCGCTGTCCAGGTCCCGGGCCTCGGGGCAGGGCAGGTCCCAGGCCTCGCCCCCGTTCAGTGCGACGTTGGCCCGCAGCGTGTCGAAGTGCGTGTTGCTCAGGAAGATCCTGCCGGGGCCGAGGAGCGTCGAGGCCAGCAGCCGTTCGGCCGCCCGTCCTTGGTGCACCGGCAGGATGTGCTTGTAGCCGGTCAGCTCCCGGACGGTGTGGTGGAAGCGGTGGAAGGAGCGCGACCCGGCGTACGACTCGTCGCCCGCCATCCCGGCGGCCAGTTGGGCGGCGGACAGGGCGCCCGTCCCCGAGTCGGTGAGCAGGTCGACGCTGACCTCGTCGGCCCGCAGGTCGAAGAGGTTGTAGTGGACGCGGGCGAGGGCGGCCTGCCGCTGCTCGCGGGTGGTGACGGGGATCGGCTCGACCACCTTGATCCGGTACGGTTCCACGGTCGGTTCTCCTTTCGGGGCATCCGCCGGCCGACGGGCCGGCCGGGCTGGTGCGGGCTCAGCCGGCGCGGTCTGCGGCGCGGCGGTCATCGGCCGGACTTCCGGATCCGGCGTCCTCTCGTGGCGGGAAGACGCGGTACGCCTCGGCGGAGAGGTAGGCGGTGATCCGCGGTGCCTGCCGGCTCGCCTGGACAAGACTCAGGTACGGGATGAGCCCCACGCCCGCGCTCAGAGGCCTGGCGGTGAGTGTGGCGAGGGCGCGGTCGAGCGGAGCGCTGGGGATGCCGTACCGCCGCAGGAGTCGCACGGCGTGGTCGCGGGCCGCCAGGTCGTCGCGGACGTAGGCGCGGACGGGGACATAGATGCTGTGGCCGGTGGGGCGGCCGGCGTCCGCGCCGGTGAACGAGTAGCAGGAGATGAGGGGGAGCCGGCTGAAGGAGTCGTCCCCGCCGATCTGGCGGCACACCTCCGCCACGCGCTGCGGACACGCCCCCGGCACGAGGCGGGCAGCGTCCGCCGCGTCGGCGACCGTGGCGTGGTGGTGGACGACGTAGACCTTCACCCGCGGCTCGGCCCACGGGCCCACGTCCAGGGCGAAGAACATGAAGGTGGCCCGCTCGGGGAAGCGGGGCTTCAGGTAGCACCGCACGGGCTCGAACGCCTGTCCGTGGCCAAGCCTGGTCATGGCCTCGCCGACGGTCTCCATGCTCCGCTCGGCGCCCCGCGAGCCTGCGTTGAGGTACAGCTTGAGGCCCGGTGGGGCGCTCGGCCGCAGTTCCAGGGCGCTCCACAGGGCCAGCGGCCCGTGCGGCACCGGGGGGAGGAAGAGGTCGTTCACGCGCGTCAACTCGTCGAGGCGAAACCCCCATTGCGCTGCCAGACGCCCCACGGCCGCCCATGCCGTCCGGGCGTTGTCCGGCAGCGCTCGGGCGGCGCAACCGGGGTCGACCAGCACCCGCAGCACGGGAGCGCCGCCGACAGGGAAGGTCAGCGAGAACTCCACGGGCGTGTGATCGTCGGAGACGAACGACGGCGAGGGTGGGGGGTCGGCCAGCGGCCGGGCGGCGGCCGGACCCAACAGGTCGGACAGCACCCGCTGGTGGGCGCTCCGCTGCTGGGCTTCGATCCCGACCAGGTCGCACAGCCGTCCCAGCTGCCCGGCGGTGAACTCGCCCAGCCGCTCCGGCTCGGAGCGCTCCGCGGTCCTTGCCTCCGCCCCGGTGGCTCCCGGCAGCAGGCCGAAGGCCGGGGGCGGTGTGCCCGCCGCCCCGCCCGGCGGTCCGGCGCACTGTCGCGTGTACGCGTTCATACGTCCTCCCGGTTCGGTGGTTCTCGCCGATCGGTCCCGCTCGCCGACCGGGAGTGCTTGTCGCAGCTGAACCGTTTGTATCCGGTTCCGGTTGTTCACGATCGGCGCGCTGGCGCTGAACAAACGGATGGTGAACAATCCGATTGGCTCGGGGGAGGTGCGGACAGGTGCCACGTGGAGAGCGCCCGCTGGAAGCGGACGGCGGACCACTGCTTGATTTCGCCGCGAAATTGCGAAAGGTGCGGGAGCAGGCCGGAAGTCCCACCTACCGGGACCTCGCGCGGCGGGCGCACTATTCGATCGCGACGCTCTCCGGAGCCGCGGCGGGACGTCAACTGCCCACGCTGGCCGTCACCCTCGCCTATGTCCGCGCCTGCGGCGGTGACGAGCGGGAATGGGAGCTGATCTGGCGCAGGACGGCGGCCGAATGCGCGGTCGGGACCGTCGGCGCCCTTCAGGACCGGGCCCAGGATCCGGCCTCTCCGCCTTATGTCGGTCTGGCCGCTTTCCAGCAGTCCGACGCCGACACTTTCTTCGGCCGTGAGAATCTCACGAACAGACTGGTCGAACACCTGAATAAAAGGAGATTGCTTGTTCTGTTCGGAGCTTCGGGATCCGGAAAGTCCTCGGTGCTGCGCGCCGGCGTGCTCCCCCATTTCTCCGGAACACCCGCCCTGGCTCTCACTCCCGGCCCGCGTCCATTGGAGGAATGCGCGATCCAGCTGGCGGCCCGCGCTCACGTCACTCCGGGATCCCTGCGCGCCGAACTCGCGGCAGAGCCGCGCACTCTGCACCGTATGGTGCGGCAGATTCTGGCCCGCTCACCGAATCCGGCCGACGAACTCCTCGTCATCGTGGACCAGTTCGAGGAACTGTTCACTCTCTGCCGCGGTGCGGAGGAACGCGACGCCTTCGTCGCCGCACTCCTGCACGCCGCGCAGACCGCCGACAGTTGCTGCCGGGTCGCCCTCGCCGTACGGTCCGATTTCTACACGCACTGCACGCGGCTCCCCACCCTCGTCGAGGCCCTGGCCGACGCCCATGTTCCCGTCGGCCCGATGACCATCGACGAGCTACGGGCGGCGATCGTCCGGCCCGCCACCCGCGCCGGGCTGACCGTCGAGGGCGCCCTCCTCGCGGCCCTCACAGCCGACGCCCACGGCCGACCAGGGGCGCTGCCCCTGCTCTCACACGCGCTCCTGGAGACCTGGCACCGCCGACGGGGCAACGCCCTCACCCTCGCCGCGTTCCAGGCAGCGGGCGGTTTCGAGGGTGCCCTCGCCCAGACCGCCGAAGCCTTCCACTCCGGCCTGAGCGACACCCAGCAGGAGATCACCCGACGGCTCTTCCTGCGCCTCATCGTCCTGGGCGAGGGCACCGAGGACACCAAGCGCCACGTACCGCGCAACGAACTCGACAACACCTCCGACACCGTGCAGGTTCTCGAACAGGCCACCCGGGCACGCCTGCTGACCGTCGACCGGGATCACGTCGAGATCACCCACGAGGCCCTGATCCGCTGCTGGCCACGCCTGGGCGGCTGGTTGAGCGAGAACCGGGATCAACTGCGCCTGCACCGCGCTCTCACCGAGGCCACCGCCGTCTGGGAGTCACTGAATCGCGATCCCGACACCCTCTACCGCGGAGTGCGGCTGGCAGCCGTGAAAGACCTTCCCAAGGAAGCACTGACCGCCCGGGAACGTGCCTTCCTCGACGCGAGCGAGACCGCGGAGCGGGCGGAGGCACTGCGTGTACGCCACCGGGTCGGCCGTCGGCGCCGGTTCGTCACGGCCTTCGTCGTCCTGCTCGTCTGTGCCGCGTCCGCCGTCGGCTTCGCCGTGCGCTCCCAGCGGATCGTCACCGCGCAGCGCCACCACGTCCTCGCGCTCAAGGCGGTCGACAAGTCGGTGGCGCTGCGTACCCGCGACAGTTCGCTCGCCGCCCAGCTCGCGCTGGCCGCACACCAGTTGGAATCGAACGAGGCCACCCGCAACGGCCTCCTCAGCGCGCTGCCGCGCACGCTGGACAGGTATGTCCACGCCATGACCGTCACCTCCGACGGCCGCACTCTGGCCACGGCGCACGACGACGGCAGTCTCCGCCTGTGGGACCTGACGGATCCCCAGCACCCCGTCCGTCTGGGCACCGCGCACGACCACACCGACAGCGCCTTCGCGCTGGCCTTCAGCCCCCGCGGGAACACACTGATCGCCGCCGGCCGGGACAAGGAGATCCGGCTGTGGAACGTCACCGACCCCGGGAACCCGCGCCTGCTGTCAAGGGCCCGGACGCACCACACCGACCTCATCTTCTCGCTGGCCGTGAGCCCGGACGGCCATACGGTCGCCACCAGCAGCTACGACCGCACCATCCGGCTGTGGAACGTGAGCGACCCGGCCCGCCCCCGCTTCCTGAACAAACTGACCGGCCACTCCCTCAACGTCAAACCGGTCGCCTTCAGCCCCGACGGCACCACGCTCGCCTCCGGCTCCGACGACCGCAGCGTCCGCCTGTGGGACGTGACGGACCCGCGCCAGGCGCCCGCCATCGCCGTTCTCGAGGACCACGACAACTTCGTCGACGCCCTCTCCTACAGCAGGGACGGCCGTACCCTCCTCTCCGGCAGCGACGACCACACGGCGCTCCTGTGGGATGTGACCGATCCGCGCCACCACCGACGGCTGGGCCGGCTCGAGGGCCATACCGACGTGATCACCTCGGTGGAGTTCAGCCCCGACGGCCGCATGGTGGTCACGGCGAGCGTGGACGGGACGGTACGCCTCTGGGAAGCCGCCAACCGTTCGCGCCCCGTCGAACGAGCCTCGCTGACCGCTCTCTCGGGAGGACTCGCGGCGGTACTCCCGCTCTCGGCGCACGGCACGATCGTCACACTGAGCAACGACCACACAGTCGAGATCTGGAACACCGACCCGTCCAGAGCGCTCGCCCAGGTCTGCGCGCACGTCCGCGTCACCATCAGCCGCGCCCAGTGGTCTCGCCACTTCCCCGGCGTCGACTACCGCCCGCCCTGCGCCGACCGCGCATGAAACAGCCCGGGGGAGAGGTACTCGGCGCTCAGCGGTCGGTGGAGAGGGCCAGCAGTTCGGCGAACAGCCCGCCGCCGGCGGCGAGTTCGTCGTAGGTGCCGTGTTCGGCGATGCGGCCGTGTTCCATCACGATGATCCGGTCGGCGATCTTCGTGTTGATCAACTGGTGGGTCACCACGACCCTGATGCAGCCGCCGCCGATCGCCTTGATCTGTTCGAGAATCCTGTGCTCGCCCCGGGCGTCCATCTGGCTGGTCGGCTCGTCCAGGATCAGCAGACCGGCCCTGCTGTACAGGGCCCGCGCACAGGCCAGACGCTGCCACTGCCCGCCGGACAGCACACCTAGGGGCTGTTGGTGATGCGGTCGTGTTGTTCCGTTCGATCCACTCTCGCGGGGGAGCGGATCCACACCGAGGGCGCGACCTGCCGACGGCCGAGCGCCGTCAGCCCGTGGCGCCGTCAGCCCAGGCCCCCGTCGGCCCGGTCGCCGTCCTCCTCCACGGGCGGCATGAAGGCGCGCAGCCACCGCTCCGTCTGGGCGACGTGGGCCTCGGCCGCGCCGGCGGCGGCGCCCGGGTCGCGGTCGGCGATCGCGGTGGCCAGTACGCGGTGGTCCTCGTCGCTCTTGCGCCGCAGCTCCGGGCCCTCGGGGAGGGTGAAGATCTGGTACTTGCGGGAGCGGGCGCGGAAGACCGCGAGCAGGGAGGCGAGGGCGGGGTTTCCGGCGGCCCGGGCGATCTCCGCGTGGAAGCGGTGGTCGAGGTCCGAGGCCTCGGCGGGGTCGTCGGTGGCGCCCATGTCCTCGATGAGGGAGAAGAGCGTCCGTACCGTCTCGGAAGTTCGGCGCGCGGCGGCCTGGGCCGCGACATGGGCCTCCAGCACCCGCCGGATCTCGTACACCTCCAACAGGCCGGGCAACGGCAGGAGTTCGACGGTCAGCGAGAGGCTGCCGATGAGGTCCTCCGGCCTGAGCTGAGAGACGTAGGTGCCGGAGCCGTGGCGCGGTTCGATCACTCCCAGGGCCGCGAGCATCCGCACGGCTTCGCGCAACGACCCGCGCGAGACGCCGAGTTCCTCGCAGAGCTCCCCTTCGGGCGGCATGCGCTCGCCCGCGCCCAGACGCCCCGTCGCGATCATGTGACGTAGGCCGTGGAACGCCCTGTCGACTGCGGACATCCGATCCTCCCCTGCGGGCCGGTGACATCGCCGGGACCCTCGCCGCACTGTAGCGAGTAATCAGATGTCTGGTGTGTATCGGTCAAGATTCATCTGATGACTTTCCCTGCAAGACCCTTGTGCGGCCCGAAATCACGGTGCCAGGATGCCGAGTCATCAGATGCGCCGCATAAGTCATCTGATGACTTATGTGTGCTCGGGTCCGGCCGATGTGGAGTGATGTGAGCGAGACCGAGGTCACCACCGCCCCGCGCCCCCTGCTGCTGGCCGACGGCCGGCCGGCTGCCCGGGCGTGGTCGCTGGACTCCGCCATGAAGCACCTGAACCACGGCTCGTTCGGGGCGGTTCCTTCGGTGGCGCAGGAGCGGCAGAACCAGCTGCGCGCGGAGATGGACCGTTCCCCGGTGGTGTGGTTCCCGGCACTGCCGCAGCGGATCGCCGCCACCCGCGTCGAGCTCGCCGCCTTTTTGGAGGTCGACCCCGACGACCTCGCCCTCGTGCCGAACGCGAGCGCCGGCGCCAGCGTCGTGTACGCCGGCCTCCCGCGCCGCCGCGGCGGCGAGATCGTCGTCACCGATCACGGCTACGGCGCCGTCACCATGGGCGCCGAACGGCTGGCACGCCGCTGGGGCGGCCGGGTCCGCACCGCGCGGGTGCCGCTGGACGCGGACGAGGAGCAGGCGTACGAGGCCGTGGCCGCCGAGTTGAGCGAGGCCACCGACCTCGTCGTCGTCGACCACATCACCTCGGCGACCGCACGGCGGATGCCGGTGGAGCGTGTCGGCGCTCAGGCCCGGCGGCGCGGTATCCCGCTGCTGGTGGACGGTGCGCACGCCCCCGGTCTGATCGCCGCCCCACTCGACGGTGTGACGTGCGATTTCTGGGTCGGCAACCTGCACAAGTGGGGCTGCGCACCGCGCGGCACCGCCGCATTGGTCGCCCGCGGCGCGCTGCGCGAGCGGCTCTACCCGCTGATCGACTCGTGGGGCGCCGCCGATCCGTATCCCGACCGCTTCGATCAGCAGGGCACGGTGGACGTCACCGGCTACCTGGCGGCGCCGACGGCGCTGGACTTCATCGAGCGCACCTGGGGCTGGGGAACCGCCCGCCAGTACATGGACGACCTGGCCGGCTACGCCGAGCGCGTCGTCGGCGGCGCCTTCGCCGAACTGACCGGTGAATCCAGCGCCGTCGACGTGGGCATGCCGGTCCCCGGCATGCGGCTGGTGCGGCTGCCGGCGGGCCTGGCCACCAGCCGTGTCGAGGCCGACGCGCTGCGCGACCGGGCGGCCCAGGAGCTGGGGGTGGAGACGGCGTTCACCAGCTTCGGCGGCGTCGGCTATCTCCGGCTGTCCGCGCACGTCTACAACACCGCCGCCGACTACGAGTACTTCGCCGAGGCCTGCGTCCCCGTCCTCGGCGAGTGGGCCCGCGCGGCCCGCGAACAGTCCGACGCGCCGTAGTGGCGCGGCACCGCGAACACCTGTCCCCGAAGCCGCCGCCGGCGCGGCCGTATCCCAGGAAGAGGTCGGCGAAAATGAGAAGAAGGACGGCAGTTCTCGCTCTAGGCACGGCCGGCGCGTTGGTCCTGACGGGCTGTTCCACCATGAGCGGCGGTGGGGGCGACGGAACGGTCACCCTCAACATGGTCGAGAGCCTGACGAACCCCGCCCGCACGGACCTGCTCAAGGACCTCATAGGGGAATTCGAGAAGCAGAACCCCAAGATCAAGGTCAATCTGATCTCGCCGCCCACCGAGCAGGCCGACCAGAAGATCCAGCAGATGCTCCAGTCCGGCAGCGGCGTCGACACCCTGGAGGTGCGCGACACCACCGTGGGCCCGTGGTCGAACAACGGCTGGCTCCACGACATGAAGAAGGACCTCACCGGCTGGAAGGGCTGGCAGGCCATGACGGAGAACGCCGTCAAGGCCTCCGAGGACGCCAAGGGCGAGACCTACTTCGTCCCGTACGGCTTCTACGGCCTGAGCCTCTTCTACCGCACCGACCTGATCAAGGAGGCCGGCTTCGGCAAGCCCCCGGCCACCTGGGACGAACTGCTCAAGCAGGCCTCCGCCATCAACGACCCGGCGAAGCGCCGGTACGGGTACGCCTTCCGCGGCGGGGCCAACGCCAACGGCAACGCCACCGCGGTCATCGAGGCGTACGTCGCCGACAGGATCGACCCCGCCAACGGCTTCAAGCTGAAGGACGGCAGCACGATCTTCTCCGCACCCGAGGCCCTGAACGCCATGGAGACCTACCTCGAGCTCTTCAAGCAGGCGTCCCCGAAGTCCTCCGTCTCGTGGGGCTATCCGGAGATGGTCGAGGGCTTCTCCAACGGCTCCACGGCCTTCCTGCTCCAGGATCCCGAAGTGATCGCCACCGTCTCTCAGTCCAAGGCGATCGCGAAGGACCAGTGGGACACCGCCCCGCTGGTGGCCGGACCCAGCGGCAGGACCGTCCAGCCGCTGGCCACCGCCGGATGGGGCATCGCGAAGGGCAGCAAGCACAAGGCCGAGGCGGTCAAGCTGGTCGAGTTCCTCTCCGAGGGCGAGGCGTCGACGACCTTCACCAAGAAGAACAGCCTGGTGCCGATCCTCAAGTCGGCCACCGAGGACTCGTTCTACAAGACCGGCCCCTGGTCCAGCTACGTCACCATGACCGAGCACCCGGAGACGTACCTCAACGTCAGCCAGCCGCGCGGTGTCGCCTGGTGGACCGAGTGGCAGCAGATGGCCGACGCCGACGTGCAGAAGATGGTGCTCGGCAAGACGACGCCCAAGGCGCTGCTGGCCGGCTGGGACGCGTACTGGACCAAGAAGTGGGATCAGGAGAAGTAGGCATGCCGGCCGCGTCCGAAACGACTCGAACGATGAAAACGGCGTCGGCGGGCCCCTCCCGGACAGGGGGCGCCCCGCCCGCCCGCGGCGCCGAACGGGGCCGCCGCAAGCCGGAGTTCACCTCCCGGCGCGGCTTCCTCATCGCCGCCTTCATGGCCCCGGCCGCGATCTTCGTGGCGGTCTTCACGTACTACCCGATGATCGCCGGCAGTCAGATGGCCTTCCGTCACTGGAACCTGTCGGACCTGACCGACACCTCCTGGGTGGGCCTGAAGAACTTCCGCGACGTCTTCGCCGACCCCGCCTGGGACACCGTCCTCGCCAACACCGCCATCTGGGTGTTCGGATCGATCGTGCCCCAGCTGCTGATCGGCTTCGCCCTCGCCCTGTGGCTGCGCCGCAGGTTCCGCTTCCGCGGCCTCTACCAGGCGCTGGTCTTCTTCCCCTGGGCGATCTCCGGGTTCCTCATCGGCATCCTGTTCCGCTGGCTGTTCAACAGCGAGTTCGGCGTCGTCAACGACCTGCTCCAGAAGGCCGGGCTGATCGACGAGCCGGTCGCCTGGCTGGCCGACCCGCACAAGGCGATGTTCGCCGTGCTGGTCGCCAACGTCTGGTACGGGGTCACCTTCTTCGCGATCATGATCCTGGCCGCACTGCAGTCCGTCCCCGACGAGCTGTACGAGGCGGCGGCGCTCGACGGCGCCGGCAAGGTACGCACGCTGTTCCAGATCACCATTCCGTACATCCGGGTCACGCTCGCGCTCACCGTGCTGCTGCGGATCATCTGGATCTTCAACTTCCCCGACCTGATCTTCGGGATGACCGGCGGCGGACCGAACAACGAGACGCACATCGTGACCACCTGGATGATCAAGATCACGCAGCAGGGCGACTACGGCAGGGCCTCCGCGCTCGGCCTCGTCGTCGTCGCCACGCTGCTCGTGTTCGCGGTCTTCTACCTCCTGGCCACGCGCGAGAAGCCGGACCGGAAGCGAGAGGTGAAGCCATGATCGGCAAGGAGTCCACGGCCGGCCGGGCCGCCAAGTTCGCCTTCCTGGGGCTGTGGCTGGTCTTCACCGTCTTCCCGCTGTACTGGATCACCATCACGTCGCTCAAGGCGCCCGGCGAGATCTTCGCCTTCCCGATCGCCTACTGGCCCGAGCACTTCTCGCTGGAGAACTACAGCGGGCTGTTCGGCCAGGCCGACTTCGGCGTCTACCTCACCAACAGCCTCGTCGTCGCGACCGTCGCCGGCGCGGTGGCGACGGCCATCTCGATGCTGTCGGCGTACGTGCTGGCCCGATTCGAGTTCCGCACCAAGTCCGCGCTGCTGATGGCGGCCCTGGTCACCCAGATGATCCCGACCTTCATCGCGCTGGGGCCGCTGTACCTGCTGATGACCGACCTCAAGCTGGTCGACAACCGGCTCGGGCTGATCCTCGTCTACATCGCCGTGTGCATCCCGTTCTGCACGGTGATGCTCCGCGGCTTCTTCGAGAACATCCCGGACGCCCTGGAGGAGGCCGCCATGATCGACGGCCTGTCCCGGTTCGGGGCGCTGTTCCGGGTGCTGCTGCCGGTGATGCGTCCCGGGATCGTGGCCGCGTTCATCTTCAACTTCGTCAACTGCTGGAACGAGCTGTTCCTGTCGGTGACGCTGATGAACAGCGACAGCAACAAGACCGTCCCCACGGCCCTGAACGGGTTCATTTCCAGCTTCAACATCGACTGGGGCTCGATGTCCGCGGCGGCCGTCCTCACCATCCTGCCCACGATGCTGCTGTTCGCCTTCGCCAGCCGCCACATCGTCCAGGGGCTCACATCCGGCGCGGTGAAGGGCTGAGACGCGCCTGCCCCTGACGGTGAGCGCTGCCGGGTGCACCATCGACCGGGGCCGGCCTGTGGTGGACTTGGAGGCATGGAAGCGCGCGTGGTCGGGGTCGACATCGGCTCGGTGGCGCTGGGCAGGTTCGCCTGGGCCGCACTCGACGTACCCGCGCTGTCCCTCGCCGGCCAGGGGGCCGACCCCGAGACGGCGGTACAGGCCGTGATCGCGCGCCTGGCCTCGGGCGGCCGGGCCGCGCTGGTGCTGGAGGCGCCCATGTCCGTACCGGTTCCCGCGACGGACCGGGCGGACGGGTGGCAGGCGCTGGGCCGGGCCCGGTCCGGCGAGGGGAACCGCCCCTGGTCCGCGGGCGCGGGCGCCGGAGTCCTGGCCACCGGTGTCGCGCAGGCCGCGTGGATGCTGGGGCGGCTGGCCGAGGTGGTCCCCGGCACGCCGGCGACCACTCAACCGGACCGGTGGGTGGCCGCGCACGGCCCACGGCTCCTCCTGGCCGAAGCACTGGTGTCCGGCACCGGCAAGCCCGTGCCGACGGCGAGTGGACCGCACGCGGCCGACGCGGAGGCGGCCGCCCGGGCTCTGGCCGAGCGGCTCGGAGACCTCCCGGGGCTCGTCTCCGACGTGCGCTGCGCCCCGCACCGGCCGTTCAACCTGCTCGCCGCCGCCGCGACGTGGGCGGGCCTGGACATCCACCGGGACGAACTCCACCTGGACGTGTCGGTCCTGCGTGCCCGTCCGCCGCTTCCCTCTGTGGGCCAGGACGACCCCGCGAGCGCCGCGTCCGCGGACGTACAGGAGTAGCCGACCACGCTGAGCCGCTGGGGTGGCCCGGTTGGCCCTGTCGGGTACTCGGTGGACCGACCGATGGTGGAAGGCATGGACCGCCTTGTACCTCCGTTCGACACCCCGACCTGCCCCGACCCGGAAGGGATCCCCATGTCCGTCGACACGCAGCAGGCGTCCGCCCGGCTCACCGAGGAGGACCTGAGGGCGCTGGACGCCCACTGGCGCGCCGCGAACTATCTCGCCGTCGGCCAGATCTATCTGCTGGCCAACCCCCTGCTGACCGAGCCGCTGCGCCCCGAGCACGTCAAGCCCCGGCTGCTCGGGCACTGGGGCACCTCCCCGGGCCTGAACCTGGTGCACACCCATCTCAACCGGGTCATCAAGGCCCGTGACCTGGACGCCCTGTGCATCTGGGGCCCCGGGCACGGCGGACCCGCGGTGCTGGCCAACTCCTGGCTGGAGGGCTCGTACAGCCAGACCTATCCGGACATCACCCGGGACGCGGACGGCATGGCCCGTCTGTTCCGGCAGTTCTCCTTCCCCGGCGGGGTGCCCAGCCATGTGGCACCCGAGACGCCGGGCTCCCTCCACGAGGGCGGCGAACTGGGCTACGCGCTGTCGCACGCCTACGGTGCCGCCTTCGACAATCCGGACCTGCTGGTCGCCTGCGTGATCGGCGACGGCGAGGCGGAGACCGGGCCGCTGGCCGCGTCCTGGCACTCGAACAAGTTCCTCGACCCGGTGCACGACGGTGCCGTCCTGCCGATCCTCCACCTCAACGGCTACAAGATCGCCAACCCGGCGGTGCTCGCCCGGCTCCCCGAGACCGAGCTCGACGAGCTCCTCAAGGGGTACGGCCACGATCCGATCCATGTCACCGGCGACGACCCGGCCGCCGTCCACCGGGGCATGGCCGAGGCCATGGACACCGCCCTGGACCGGATCGCCGCCCTTCAGGGGGCCGCCCGGGAGGAGGGCGCCACCGAGCGGCCCCGCTGGCCGGTCATCGTGCTGCGCACGCCGAAGGGCTGGACCGGCCCGGCCCAGGTCGACGGGGAGCCGGTGGAGGGCACCTGGCGCTCGCACCAGGTCCCGCTGTCCGCCGTCCGGGACAACCCCGAGCACCTGCGGCAGCTGGAGACGTGGCTGCGCTCGTACCGGCCCGAGGAGTTGTTCGACGAAGACGGCCGCCCCCGGGAACAGGTGCTGGCCTGCGTCCCGGAGGGAGTACGACGCCTCGGCGCGACCCCGCACGCCAACGGCGGTTTGCTGCTGCGCGAGCTGCCCTTGCCGCCGCTGGAGCGGTACGCCGTCGAGGTCGACAAGCCGGGCGCCGGCCTGCACGAACCGACCCGCGTGCTCGGCGAGTTGCTGCGGGACGTCATGCGGGCCACCTCCGACCGCCGCGACTTCCGCCTGGTCGGCCCCGACGAGACCGCCTCCAACCGGCTCCAGGCCGTGTACGAGGCCAGCGGCAAGGCCTGGCAGGCACAGATGCTCCAGGTGGACGAAGACCTCGACCGGCACGGCCGGGTGATGGAGATCCTGTCCGAGCACACCTGCCAGGGCTGGCTGGAGGGCTATCTGCTGACCGGCCGGCACGGCCTCTTCTCCTGCTACGAGGCGTTCGCGCACATCGTCGACTCGATGGTCAACCAGCACATCAAGTGGCTGCGCGTCACCCGCCGCCTGTCCTGGCGCGCCCCCATCGCCTCCCTCAACTACCTGCTCACCTCGCATGTGTGGCGCCAGGACCACAACGGCTTCTCGCACCAGGACCCCGGCTTCGTCGACCACATCCTCAACAAGAGTCCCGAAGCGGTACGCGTCTACCTGCCGCCGGACGCCAACACCCTGCTGTCCGTGGCCGACCACGTCCTGCGCAGCCGCGACTACGTCAATGTCGTCGTCGCCGGCAAGCAGCCCAGCTTCGACTGGCTGTCCATGGAACAGGCCAAGGCCCACTGCGCCCGCGGCGCCGGCATCTGGGACTGGGCCGGGACCGAGAACGGCACCCGGGAACCCGACGTCGTGCTCGCCGCCGCCGGCGACGTGCCCACCCAGGAAGTACTGGCCGCCGCGCAACTGCTGCGCCGCCACCTGCCCGAGCTGTCCGTACGCGTGGTGAACGTCGTCGACATCGCCCGCCTCATGCCGAGCGAGGAACACCCGCACGGCATGAGCGACTTCGAGTACGACGGCCTGTTCACCGCCGACAAGCCCGTCATCTTCGCCTACCACGGTTACCCGTGGCTGATCCACCGCCTCGCGTACCGGCGCAACGGCCACGCGCACCTGCACGTGCGCGGCTACAAGGAGATCGGCACCACGACCACGCCCTTCGACATGGTCGTCCGCAACGATCTGGACCGCTACCGCCTCGTCATGGACGTCATCGACCGCGTCCCGGGCCTCGCGGTGCGCGCGGCCGTCGTACGCCAGCGGATGGAGGACGCCCGGCTGCGCCACCACGCGTGGATCCGCGAGCACGGCACGGACCTGCCCGAGGTCGCCGACTGGACCTGGGACGGCTGAACGGCTCCACCCCCCTCAAGCCCGCCCGTGTGCCTCCTGCGAACGTCGTGCCAGTGAGTCGATGACCACCGCGGCGAAGAGCACTCCGCCCGTGATGACGAACTGGACGGCGGCGGGTGTGTCCGTGATCGCCATGCCTGAGGCGATCGACTGGATGACCAGGATGCCGAGCACCGCGTTCCAGGTCGTACCGCGTCCGCCGAACAGGCTCGCGCCCCCGATGACGGCCGCGGCGATGGCGTTGAGCAACAGGACGCCGGAGCCGGAATTCTGGCTCACCGAGGTGATGCGCGAGGCCAGGAACAGTCCGCCGACCGCGGCCATGGTGCCCGAGACGGCGAGCACCGCGGTCTGCACCCACGTCACACTGAGGCTGGCGCGCCGGGCCGCCTCGACGCCGCCGCCCAGCGCGTAGACCTGCCGCCCGTAGCGGGTGCGGCGGAGCACGAGGTCGAGACCGGCCACGATCAGAAGGAAGAGCAGGAGCGCGAGCGGCAGACCCTGGAACCGGTTGAGCAGATACGCGGTGGCGAACGCGATCACCGCGAGGACTCCCGTACGCATCCAGATTCCCCGGAGCGAGCGGTGCGGCATGCCGAAGGCCCTGCGGCGACGTCTGTCCTGGTGGGCCACGAGGAAGACCAGACCCGCTCCGACCGCCGCCACGCCGTAGGCGACCCCGTCGTCGCTGAAGTAGTAGCTGGTCAGTTTGGCCACCAGCCCGTCCTCGTCGAGGTTGATGGTCCCGCTGGTCCCGAGGATGGAGAGCATGAGGCCGTTCCAGGTGAGCAGTCCCGCGAGGGTGACGACGAACGCCGGTACTCGGGTCTTGGCGACGGAGAAGCCCTGAACGGTGCCCGTCACGGTGCCCACGAGCACCGCGATGATGAGAGCGAGCCATTCCGGCACGCCGTTGTTCACGTTCAGGACGGCGAACACGGCAGCCGCGAAGCCGCTGATCGAGCCGACCGACAGGTCGAGTTCACCGAGCAGCAGCACGAAGACGATGCCGACCGCGATCAGCCCCGTGCCCACGATGTCCACGCTGAGGTTGGAGAGGTTCCGGGGCGAGAGGAACTTGTCGTTGAGGGCCTGGAAGATGATCCAGACCACGGCGAGAACGAGGACGACAGGGAGTGAGCCCAGTTCACCGGCGCTCAGCTTGCGCCGGAAGACGGCGGTCCAGCCCTCCACCGTGCGGACGACGGCCTGCGTCCCGATGGAGGAGGGGAGAGTCGGCACGAAGAACGTCTCCTTCCCGGAGCCGGACCTGGTGGGAACCGGCCCGTCAGGTCAGTCCGGCCTCGGCACAGGCGGCTTCGAGCCCGGAGGCGCAGATCTGCTGGATCGTGTACACGCCGTCCTTCACCAAGGTGTCCTCGATGGTGGCGACGGTCACGGACACGGGGGTGAGCAGGACGGCCGGAACCTCCCCGTCACCGGCGGTCCGCACCGTGTCCGTGGCGATCCCGGCGAAGCTCTCACCGCGGGCCGCGGCCACGGCCAGGGCGGCTCCGGCGGACGCCTCGGGCCGGAAGGGCTTGTAGACGGTCATGTACTGATCGCCGCCGACAATGCGCCGTACGGCTCCGAGTTCGGCATCCTGCCCGGTGACAGGAGGCAGCGGGTCGACCTTGTTCGCCTTGAGGGCGGCGATGCTGCCTGCTGCCAGGCCGTCGTTGGCGGCGTAGACCCCGTGGAAGGTGTCGACGCCGAGGGCCGAGATGGCGCTGGACATGTTCATGTTCGCCGTCTCCGACCTCCACTGGAGCGTGTCGTACTCCTTGCCGATCTTCACTGTCCCCTCGAGCACGGACAGCGCACCTTTCTTGAACGCATCCGCGTTGGGGTCGCTGGGATCGCCATGCATCATGACGATCTGGCCGCCGCGCACCCTGTCGCCCATGGCTTTCAGGAGTGCCCTGCCCTGGAGCCTGCCGACCTCCTCGCCGTCGAAGGAGACGTAGCCCGCGATCGGACCCTCGGCCAGGCGGTCGTAGGCGATGACCGCGATGTCCGCCGCGTCGGCCTTCCTGACGGCGGGGGCGAGCGATCGGGCGTCCACGGCCACGAGCACGATGGCATCGACACCCTTGGTGATCATCGATTCCATCTGTTCCTGCTGGATGGCCACATCGCCCTTGGCGTTGGCGTGCTCGACCTCGCAGTCGGCACACAGCTCCTCGATCTTCGCCTCGAGCAGGGGCCTGTCCTGTGCCTCCCAGCGGTCTGTGGTGGCGTCCGGCAGGAGCAGACCGATCCTCGGCGCGTCGTCCCCGCCGGCGTCGTTCCCGGCGTCGGGCCCGCAGGCCGCGAGCGCGACGGCGGTGGAGACGGCGGTCACGGTGAGGGCCGCCTCCCGTGTGCGGGCCTTCATGGGAAAGACCTCCCTTGCCCGGTTACCCCTGACGGGCCTTGGACGCACCGGAGCCGGACGTCCGCCTCGAACGCGCCGCGTGGAAGCGGCAGGACGACCACGTGGTCAGTTTGGCACCGGCCGCGGTGATCTGCGAGCGCAGCGACACCGGCCATCGGCGGCGGGGAGCGGCGGGGAATCGGATCCGGCGTCGGCGCGCAGAGGCGGCAAAGAGTCGGCGGCAGAAAAAGAGATCTGTCCGTTTACTCCGCATATGAGATTCTGGTGGGTGACTGCTCAGCTCTCTCAGTGTGCCGGCACCTGCGGCATGGACGGGAGGTACGTTGCGGACATGCCTCACGACGGCCATGCCCAAGCCTCAGGCACGAAGCTGCGGGCATCCGAGGCCGGCACGGCGGGCAGCGACTGGCCGCCTCCGATGCCGGAGACGGCCGTGAGCGAACGGGCCCTGACCTTCGCCGGAGCGGAGCTGGCGGCGCTCTACGTGCTCGACGCCGGGGACGAAGAGCTTCGGTTGGCGGAGACGGCCGGATGTGCCACCTCCTGGTACGGGCTGCCGGAGAGGTTGCCGCTGTCCGGTGGCTCGCCCGCGGCGCACGCCTTCCGCGCCGACCGGCCCCTGTGGCTCACGCCCGCCGCACTCACCTCCTACTCCGAGGGTGTGCCCACGCCACCGCGAGCGGAGGTGTCGCTCGGCGCCCTGCCGCTCTCAGCGGACGGCGGGCGACTGGGCTGCCTCGTCGTCATGGGCGGTTCCGTGGACGGCTTCGAGGCCGAGCAACGCCGCTTCCTCACGCGGTACGCCGACGCGCTCGCCGGCATACTCCAGGCCCGGACCGGTCGGCCCGATCCCTCGCCGGTGCTGTATCCCGCCCTGCGGAGTCTGCACGTCGGCTCTTTCGCCCTGGTGCCGGACACCGGCCTGATCGAGGCGGACGAGACGCTGCTCGAACTCGTCGGCATCGCGCCGGACGACTTCGACGGCAAGGCCGACACCCTGCTCGCGCACGCCTTCCCCGAGGACATGCACGCGCTGATGTCGATCGTGGAGCCCACCAGCCAGACGTACGGCCGGCGGGAGCTGGAGTTCCGGGTCCGGCGCCCCACCGGCGAGATGCGCTGGCTGAGTCTGAGTTGCCGGGTGGCGGCGGGCACCGAGGCCAGGCCGGAGCAGGTACTGGGCGTGGTGACGGCGACCTCTGTCCTGAGCCGGAGCGCCGACGACGTCTCCCGGATCCAGTGGCTGACCGCCGCGCTCGACGCCGCCGCGTCGGTCCGTGACGTCGGCCGAGTGGCGGTCACCGCGCTGCGTGAGCCGCTGGACGCCGACCACGTGGCGCTCGCCGAGCTGCGGGACAACCGGCTCATGGTCACCGTGCTCGATCCGCCGCAGCCCACCGCCTGGCCGGAGCTGTGGCGTTCGGAGTGGCGCTCGGAATGGCCCGACGTGCCGGTCGGCGCCCTGCCCACCCTCCAGCGGGCCCTCCAGGACGGACGTATGGACCTGTGGCCCGCCGGTTCGGCCTTCGAACCCGGCCTCGCGGGCGTCGGCAACGGAGGTCTGGCCGTGCTGCCGCTTCCCGCCAAGGGCGGGGTCGCCGGTGTGTGTCTGGTCGGCTGGGACCAGGCGCACGAGTTCGTCCCCGAGGAACGGACCCTGCTCACCGCCACCGCCGCGCTGGTCGGACAGGCCCTCAAACGCGCGCACGCGTACGACGCGGAGCAGGAACTCGCGACGATGCTTCAGCGCAGTCTGCTGCCCCGACGCCTTCCCGAGCTGCCCGGGTGCACGGCCGTGGCACGGTATCTGCCCGCCAGGCGGGGCTTGCAGGTGGGCGGTGACTGGTACGACGTCATCGCCCTCTCCGAGGACCGGGTGGCGCTGGTCATCGGTGACGTGCAGGGACACAGCGCCGGAGCCGCGACCATCATGGGTCAGATGCGTACCGCGGTCCGGGCGTACGCGGTGGAGGGGCACCCGCCCGACGTGGTCGTGTCCCACGCCAACCGCCTCCTCGTCGGCATGGAGACCGACCTGTTCGCGACCTGCTGTTATGTGGAGCTGGACATCGAGGAGGGCAACACCCTTTTCGTCCGGGCCGGCCATCTCTCACCACTGGTGCGTCATCCCGACGGAAGTACCGAGGAGATACACGTCGAGGGCGGGCTTCCGCTCGGCATCCTCGCGGAGGCCGAGTTCCCCATGACCGCGCTCGCGCTGGCCCCCGGCACGGTGCTCGCCCTGGTCACCGACGGCCTGGTCGAGGCCTCCGACCTGCCCCTGGACGAGGGCATGCGCCGAACGCGCACCGCACTCGCCGCGGCCGACCCGGCGGACCCGGGACGCATGGCCGACGAACTGCTCGGCGACGTCGGCCGACGCGACGACGACGTGGCGCTGTTGCTGCTGCGCTACGACGGCATGAAGACCCGGCCGATCCGGGCCGGCTGGGTGGTGTGGCGGCTGCCCGACGCCGTCATGCACGCCCGCCGTTTCACCGCGCGCACGCTGCGCCGGTGGAGCGCCGAGGAAGCGGCCGACACGGTGCTCCTGGTCGTGTCCGAGCTGGTCACCAACGCGCTGGTGCACACGCAGGGCCCGGTCCGGCTGGACCTGACGCTCCGCGGTGACCGGGTGCGGATCTGTGTCAGCGACTCCTCACCGCGTGCGCCCGCCAAGCCGGTGATCGTGGACTGGGAGTCGACCGGCGGTCGAGGCCTGCTCCTGGTCGAGGCGATGTCGGAGTCCTTCAGCACGGTGCCCGTGGCCGGCGGCAAGCAGGTGTACAGCGAGATCATCGTGCCGCGGCGCGAGCAGGCCCCCGCGGGCTCGGAGCCCCGAGCGGAACGAGGGGGTCTGCCGTGAGGACACGTACCTGGCGAACCGTGGCGGCGTTCCTCGCCGGACTCATGATGATCCTCCTGTCCGCCTGCGGAGGAGACGACGGGGCGGGCGGCGACAAGGCGGACACGGACGGCTTCACCGTCGGCCTGCTGCTGCCCAGCCGGGCGCTTCCGCGCTGGGAGCAGTCCGACAAACCCTTCATCGAGCAGCAAGTGAAGGAACTCTGTCCCCGCTGCACGATGCAGTACGCCAACGCCGAGAACGACGCGACGAGGCAGCGGCAGCAGATGACCTCCATGATCACCAACGGGGCCGGAGTCCTGATCCTCGATGCCGCCGACACCAGGGCGATGCGCTCCTCGATCCGGGAGGCGCGGCAGGAGGGCGTCCCGGTCGTCGCCTACGACCGGCTCGCCGAGGGTCCGATCGCGGGTTATGTCTCCTTCGACGGTGAGCAGGTCGGCAGGCTCCAGGGCGAGGCGCTCCTGAAGGCGATGGGCGACGGGGCGAAGGACGCGAACGTCGTCATGATGAACGGCGATCCCACCAGTCCCAACGCGGCGTTCTACCGTGAGGGCGCGCTGTCCGTCCTCAAGGGCAAGACGAAGATCGCCAAGTCGTACGACACCCTGGGCTGGAGCACCGCGAACGCCCACGCCAACATGTCCGCCGCCCTGGCGGCTCTGGGCCCGGACCGGATCGGCGGGGTCCTGGCCGCCAACGACGGCATGGCCGCGGGCGTCATCGCCGCCCTCAAGGGCGCCCGGGTCGCGGAGCTCCCTCCGGTCACCGGCCAGGATGCCGATCTCGACGCGGTGCGGCGCATCGTCAAGGGCGAGCAGTACATGACGGTGTACAAATCCTTCCGGGCGGAAGCCGCCGCGGCCGCCGCCATGGCCGTCACCCTGGGGCGCGGCGAGGATCCCCGCGAGGTCGCCACGACGACGACCGACAGCCCCACCACCCAGGACATTCCCTCCGTCCTGCTCACCCCGACCGCGGTGACGGTCGACACCATCAGGCGGACCCTCGTCGACGAAGGCGTGTACACCGTGGACCAGATCTGCACCCGGGAACTTCGGCCCGCCTGCGAGGAGGCCGGCCTGACCCGATAGACCTGGGCCGCAGTGGTCAATGCCCGCGAGGGGTGTCGTCCTCGCCCGCTTCCAGGAGTGTGGCCGCCGCGCCGACGATCCGGGGATCGGGGCTGCCGACGACCTCCTCGTCCTTGTTCGCGTAGTCGAAGCGGGCCAGGACGCTGCGCATGGCCTCCACCCGGGCCCGCTTCTTGTCGTTGCTCTTGACCACCGTCCAGGGCGCCTGCTCGGTGTCCGTCTCGCGGAACATGGCGACCTTGGCGGCGGTGTAGTCGTCCCAGCGGTCCAGCGACGCCAGGTCCATGGGGCTCAGCTTCCACTGCCGTACGGGATCGACCTGGCGGATCGTGAAGCGGGTGCGCTGCTCGCCCTGCGAGACGGAGAACCAGAACTTGATCAGATCGATGCCTTCGTCGACCAGCATCCGCTCGAAGGCGGGCGCCTGCCGCATGAAGCGGCGGTACTCGTCGTCCGTGCAGAAGCCCATCACGCGTTCCACACCGGCCCGGTTGTACCAGGACCGGTCGAGCAGCACGATCTCGCCCGCGGTCGGCAGATGTTCGACGTACCGCTGGAAGTACCACTGCCCGCGTTCGCGTTCGGTCGGCTTCTCCAGCGCCACCACGCGGGCGCCGCGCGGGTTGAGGTGCTCGGTGAACCTCTTGATGGTGCCGCCCTTGCCGGCCGCGTCGCGCCCTTCGAAGACGATGACGAGGCGGCGGCCGGTCTCCTTGATCCAGCTCTGCAGCTTCAGCAGTTCGATCTGCTGGAGCCGCTTGTGCAGGTCGTACTCCCCGCGCTCCATGCGCTGGTCGTACGGGTAGTTCTCCCGCCAGGTGTCGATGGGAGTGCCGTCCGGCCGGATCAGCACCGGGTCGTCGTGGTCGGTGTAGTCGACCCGCAGTCCTGATATCAGTTCGGTCATCTCGCCCTCATGATCCATTGTCCGATGGAAGCAAGGACGGACGTACAACGGACGAACTCCAGGCAAAGCGTATGAGCGAACCAGGCGCGGGTACCGGGAAGTGAAGCACCACCCGCCTGGCGCATTCCGCATCGGGCGGTCCTGTCGGCGTCACGATGGGACGAAGCGATGCGCGACGACAGCATTCCCGAGGAACTGCTGGTGGCGGCCGCTCAGGACGCACTGCGCGACCTCAACCGCACGCCCGACGACCAGGCGGCGCTGGACACACTGGTCGCCTGCGACATTCTGGTTCCGGAGCCCGTCGAGTTCGTCGCCCACAACGACCTGGAGGACGGTCGGCTGACCCTGCCGGTGATCGACGATCCACCGCAGCCCCGTACGGTTCCCGTCTTCACGTCGGTGGAGCGGATGATCCACGCGCTCCCCGACGTACGCGTCGGCCATCAGGTGCAGCTCGGCCTGCTGGCAGCCAACTGGCCCACCGACGAGGAGCTGTCGCTCGCCATCGACCTCGGCCATCCCGATGACGTGCTCTTCAGCAGCCAGGACGTACGCACCGTGCTCGTGCCGCCCCGGAAGTGACCGGCGCCGGTCGTTTTGTCGCGCCGACGCGGGCTACTCGGGACCCCTCGACAAGGCAAGGAGGTGGGCGACCGTGCAGCACGACGAGTTCATCGGTCAGGTGCAGTCCCGGGCCCGGCTGGACAGCCGGGGTGCCGCCGAGCGAGCGACCCGGGCGACGTTGGAGACGCTGGCCGAACGCATCCCGGCCGGGCTGGCGGAGAAGCTCACCGCTCAGCTGCCCCAGGAGATCGGCGAGCATATCCGGCGGGTCGAGGCGGCGCCCGACGAGCTGACCACCGGGTTGCGCATGAGCCGCCAGGAATTCTTCGACCGGGTCGCCCA
Source organism: Streptomyces sp. NPDC050619 (assembly GCF_040654815.1). Taxonomy (NCBI): domain Bacteria; kingdom Bacillati; phylum Actinomycetota; class Actinomycetes; order Kitasatosporales; family Streptomycetaceae; genus Streptomyces; species Streptomyces sp. NPDC050619. The sequence continues at coordinate 240,358 of NZ_JBFAIR010000012.1, forward strand.
GCGGGAGGGCAAGGGGATGCCCAAGGCGATTCATGATGCCCGTTCGGTCATCGAGGTCGTCGGCGAGGCGGTGCAGGGACGTGTGACGGAGAAGATCCGCGACTGCCTGGACGACGAACTGGCCACCGTGCTTTTCTCGGGCAGTACCGGTTCGGTCGGCAGGTAATCCGAGCAAGGTCAGGCGAGTTCGGTCTGGCCAGTCCCGCCCTGTACACGCTGACGTACAGCGAGCCCACAAGGGCCACATCGGCGGCCGTGCAGGACGCGAGCCCGGCGGGTGCCGCCCGCGCCCTGCGTGCCTCACTGCCCGAGCAGACGACCCTCAGCCAGGCGGAGCAGCGCCTGCGCCTACTCGACGAGCTCCCACTCCTGTGAGCCGTCCGTGGCCGCGTTCTGAAGGGTCAGCGGCGCCCCGTCGGACGCGCCCGTCAGATACAAGCTCGTGTTCTTGACTGCCTGGAGTTTGTAGAACCCGTCAGCGGTCTTGACGAGATTCCAGCTGCCGGTGGCGCTGTTGTCGACCCACTGCCCGATTCTCTGGCCGGCTGTCGCGTTGCCGGTCCAGATGGCTGCCGCGCGGCCGCCCGACTTGTTCAGCAGCGTGACACCGCCCTGCGGCTCGGTCACCACGTGCCAGTACTGGGTGTCCACGTTCGTCACCGAACCGGGGTCCTCGAGGACGACGTCAGGAACGTCCCCGTTGCCGATGTTCGCGTCGTTGGTCTTGTTCCCGGTGCCGATCACCTGGTCGGTCTTCCGGTTCACCAACTGGTGGTAGGGGCCCTTCGAGTGACCGAGATCGACCTCGGCGTGGGCGATCGTCGATATGCCCTGGTTCCGCAGGATCGCGATGCGGCCGGTGCCCTCGACGTACTGGAGGTTGCGGCTGTACCCGGAGCCCAAGGTCGTCTGGTACTCCTTCCACACGCCGTCGCTGCGTCCGCTCTCGTTGACCCAGACGTTGCCGCTGCCGGCCGCGTTGTACACCAGGCGCCCGCCGGGAAGCCTGATGATCACCGGGCTGCCGCCGGTCGCGAGCGGACGGGAGCCGGTGTCGACCGGCAGTGAGGTGACGGACTCGCCGGTGGGGGAGCCGCGGTAGAACTCCAGCGGACTGGCGGCGACCCGGTACCTGGTGTTGGCTCCGCCGCCCCAGTACTCGTACGTGAGGAGCCACTTGCCGTCCGTCGTCCGGACGACGTTCGTCATGCCCGGACGCCCGCCGCCGATCTCCGTCTTGCCGCCTCCCATGTCCTGGGTCAGCCCCGCGAGGTCGACGACGGGAGCGCTCCACTGCGCGGCGCGCCCGTCCCAGGTCTTGTGGACGAGGATCTGCCCGTGCGAGTCCGTGGCCGTGTCGTTCGCCGGGTCCGCGGTGGGCACGCCGGTGGCCGGGTCGAAGCCGATGTAGTCGTTCTCGTCGGAGTAGTAGCAGACGAGTCGGCCCTTGTAGACCATCAGGTACGGCTCCCAGAGGGGATCCACCTGCTTGTTCGTGTTCGCGGCAGCGATGTTCTGGCCCACCGCACCCGCGCTGCCGCCCTGCCAGCCGCCCGTCGCGACGACGTTGACGACCTTCCACGTCACGCCTTCGTCGGTGCTGGAGTACAGGGCGATCGCCATGTCCCGGCGGTCTCCGTCGTTGGACGGCGTCCAGTTCGGGTCGGCCGCCTTGTGCTCGCGGTAGTAGGCGTCGTCGCCGGATACGACGCTCGCGAGCAGCAGCGTGCCCTGCTTCAGGTTCCCGACGTCCTGCGGCAGCGTGTAGAGGTACGGGTTCGTCCAGTTGCTCGTGTACTTCGCGTACTTGGCGTCGCTGGAGAGGTACGCCGGAGCCTTGACCTCCGACAGCGGCTGCCACGACGTACCGTGGTCGTCGCTCTTGTACACGGGGAGCGTCTGCCGGTCGGCGCTGCCCGTCGCCGGCACGACCGTGGACTTCTCGAACGACGCGACCAGGCGTCCGCTGGGCAGTTGCGCCGACTTCGGGTAGACCGCGCAGTTGCCCCGCCCCTTCAGGCACGGTTCGTTCCCGAGCTGGTACAGGATGCCGCCCGTGGGGTTGTACGCCTGCGCACTGGTCATGGGCATCGCCAGCATCGCGGATGCCGCGGCGAAGGTTCCCAGCGCTCTACCCAGTCTTCTTCTGTGCATAGCCCCTCCTCGGGGGACGACCACGGTGATGGTCACAAGGGTTGGATCACGTGGATCACGTGGATCACGTCGGATCAGGAGACGAGCACGCGTACGTCCCAGGCGCCGAGCTCCAGCGCCGTGCCCAGGGGAAGGGACGTGTCGTTCAGGGCGTCGAAGAGGTCCACCGGGGTCTGGACGCGGGCGGGCTCCCAGCTCCAGTTGTGGACGATGTGGACGCGGCGGCCGTCGGGGGAGGTGCCGGTCGTCGCGGTGACGGACGCCGGGAGGTCCCGCCACGTGCTGCGGGAGGCCGGTGTCAGCCAGGCGGCCAGTACCCGGGCGAGGTCGCGGCCGGGGACGGTGCCGACGCGGGTGACGCGGCCCGCGCCGTGGCGGCGGGTGGTGACCGCGGGCCAGCGGCCGAAGTGCGGGTGGTCGTACACGGCGAGTACCTCGGCGTCGGTGACGGTCAGACCGTCCGCCCAGCGCGTCGCCGTCGCTTGCTCGGGCAGGTCGAGCGGACCGCCGGACGTGGACCGCACGGAGATCTCCCGTACGAGGTTGCTGAACTCGTCGTACGTCACGCCCGCCGCTTCCGCCAGCCGCCCGGGGGCCGGTTCCCGCCGGGCCCTGGCCTCGTGGTCGGCGTAGCCGGTACGCGGGCCGAGAACCAGGTGACCGCCCGCCTCCGCGTAGGCCGCGAGCCAGTCGAGCGTCGAGTCGGCGGCGAGGTACAACGCCGGGACGACGAGGACGGGGTGGCGTCGTACGGCCTCCTCGGGGGTCAGGCCCTCTCGTTCCCCGCGCGGGTCGTGCAGCTGGCGGGCGTGGACGATACGGACCTGGCGGCCGGCGTCGAAGGCGCCGCGGTAGAAGGGGTCGAAGACGCGGTGGTAGGCCTCCGGGTCCGGCTCGCCGTCCGGCCTGGCCAGCGGCGGGTACTTCCGCATGAGCCACTTGCTCGGCGTCGAGTAGACCATCGTGATGTCGGCGTCCGGTTCCAGCCCGGCGACGAGCGGGCCCGCCTTCTCCAACTCGCCGCCCAGACGGGCGAGTTCGGCGTACGTGCGGCCGGGCCGGCCGGTGTGGGGCAGGATGCCGCCCCAGTAGGTCTCCGCGCCGAAGTGCAGGGTGTGCCAGTGCCAGTACTCGATCATGCGGGCCCCGCGCGCGACCAGCGCCCAGGCCGCCTGGCGCCACTGGCCGTCGTAGCCGGGGCGGTTGTCCCACGGGAAGCCGATCGAGCCGGCGTTGGTCTCGGTGACCAGGAACGGCTCCTGGCGCGAGGAGAACATCCAGTCGGCGGTCTGGTACAGCGACCACACGCCGGTGGTCTTCCAGGTCTGCTCGTGGTCGTCGGGTGTGGTGTCGGGGAGCAGGAGGCCGTCCTGCATGTCGTAGTACGGGTTGCCGGAGGCGATGTCGAGGCGGTCGGTCAGCTCGTCGTCCTCCACCGCCGGGCGCTTGTAGGAGATGCAGGTGGTGACGAACTGCTCGGGGCGGGCGTACTCGCGGACGATGTCGGCCTGCCAGCCGATGAACTCGGTGACCTGACGGGCCTGGAACGCGCGCCAGGCGACGTCGTACTGGGGCTGGGCGTTGCCGTCCGGCGTCCACAGATCGGCCCACGTCGACAGCCGGTGGGACCAGTAGACCAGGCCCCATTCGCGGTTGAGGGTCTCGACGTCGCCGTACTTGTCGCGCAGGTGGTCGACGAAGCGCTGGAACACGCCGTGGTTGTGGAGCAGTTCGTTGCCCGGCTCGTTGTCGACCTGGAAGCCGATGACCGCGGGGTGGCCGGCGTACCGGGCGACGATCTCCCGGATGACCCGCTCGGCGTGGAAGCGGAACGCGGGGTGCGTGAAGTCGACCTCCTGGCGGGCGCCCCAGCCGATGCGCTCGCCGGTGCGCCGCTCGCCCGTGATCTCCGGGTACTGCCGGGCCAGCCACGGCGGGACGGCGTACGTCGGGGTGCCGAGGACGACCGAGATGCCGCGCTCGTGGGCGCCGTCGAGGACCGGCTGGAGCCAGTCGAGGTCGAAGCGGCCGTTCTCGGGCTCCCAGGTCGACCACACCGACTCGCCGACCCGGATCACCGTGAAGTGGGCGTCGGCCATCAGGTCGAGGTCGGTCTTGAGCCGTTCGTCGGACGGCGACTCGGGGGCGTAGGCGGGCTGGTACTCGTGGTAGTACGCGGCACCGAACAGGACGCGGGCAGGAAGAACTGCCAAGGGAGCCTCCAGAGCGAGTGGGGAGTGGAATGAGGACTGCGTGCCCTACTGCTTGACGCCGCCCGCGGCCAGTCCGCTCTGCCAGTACCGCTGGAGCAGCAGGAAGGCCATGACGAGCGGAAGGATCGAGATCAGGGAGCCGGTCACGACCAGCGCGAGCATGTCGCTGCTGGCACCGGCCCCGCCGTTCTGCGCCTGCGCGGCCCAGGACGAGAGCCCGACCGTGATGGGGTACAGGCTCGGGTCGTTGAGCATGATCAGCGGCAGGAAGTAGTTGTTCCAGGTCGCGACGAGCGTGAACAGCAGGACCGTCACCAGGCCCGGCGCGAGCAGGCGCAGCGCGATCGTGAAGAAGATCCGGGCCTCCCCGGCGCCGTCGATGCGCGCGGCTTCCAGGATGCTGTCGGGGACGGCGTCCTGGGCGTAGACGCGCATGAGGTAGAGGCCGAAGGGGTTGACGAGGGAGGGCAGGATGATCGCCCAAGGGGTGTTGACCAGGCCCGCCTCGGCGAAGAGCAGGTAGGTCGGGATGGCCAGGGCGGTGGCCGGGACCATGACGGCACCGAGGACGAGGTTGAAGCTCGCCCGGTCGCCGCGGAAGCGGAACTTGGCGAAGCCGTAACCGGCGGCTGCCGCGAGGAGGGCGGCGCCGAGCGCGCTCACGACGGCGTACATCACCGTGTTGAGCAGCCAGTGGACGAAGACCCCGTTGTCCTGGGTGAAGGTCTCCTTGATGTTCGTCAGCAGTTGCGGGGTGCGGGAGAACCACAGGCCGAAGCTGTTGAACAGGTCCTGGGTGCTCTTGGTCGAGGCGACCAGCAGCCAGAACAGGGGGAGGAGGAAGTAGGCCAGGGCGGCCAGCATGGCGATCGTCAGCGGGGTGCTGCGGCGCCGGGAGGCGGACCGGCGCCGGGCCGGCGCGGCGGGAGGCGGAGCCGGCGCCGCAGCGGCCTTCGCTGTCGGGATCGTGGTCGTCACGGGGTCCTCCTGCGGTTCGCGGTGAGCAGGACGGCGTAGGAGGCGATCACGATGACGAGGCCGAGGAGGAAGGACACCGTGGCCGCGTAGTTGAGCTTCTGGCCGGTGAAGGCGAGGGAGTAGGAGTAGAGGTTCGCCGTGTAGGAGCTGCTGATCACGTCCGGGGCGATGCTCATCAGCAGCTTCGGCTCGTTGAACAGCTGGAAGCTGCCGATCACCGAGAACAGCAGAGTGAGCAGCAGCGCGGGCCTGAGCGCCGGAAGCTTGACGGACCAGGCGACGCGCCAGGCGCCGGCCCCGTCCATCGCCGCCGCCTCGTACAGCTCCTGCGGGATGGTGCGCAGGGCGGCGTACAGAATGATCATGTTGTAGCCGACGAACTCCCACGTCACGACGTTGGCCAGGCTGGCGAGCATCCAGCCGTCGCTGAGGAAGTCGGGGACCGGCAGGCTGAGCTTCCGGCTCAGCTGGGCGAACGGGCCGAAGTCCGGCCCGTACAGATATCCCCACATGAGCGCGGCGACCACGCTCGGGACGGCGTACGGCACGAAGATGCCCAGCCGGATCACCCGGGCGAGCCGCAGCAGACCGCTGTCGAGAGCGAGCGCGAACAGCAGCGCCAGTACCAGCATCACCGGGACCTGGATCACGAAGAACAGCGCGACCCGTCCGACACCGTGGAGGAGCAGCGGGTCCTGGACGGCCTTGACGTAGTTGTCCAGCCCGACGAACGCCGTTCCGCCGATGAGGCGTTCCTCGAACAGGCTGAGGTAGGCGGCGTAGCCGAGCGGGGCGAGGAAGAGCAGGAGGAAGAGCACCATGAACGGTGCGACGAACAGCGGCCCTGCCGCCCGGCGCTTCCTCGCGACGGAGGTCGCGGTCATGTCAGCTCCCCTTGACGGTGAAGCCCTGGTCCTTGGCGTACGTGGTCAGCCGCGACTGCCAGGTGCCGAGCGCGCGGACGGAGTCGGTCTTGTCGGCGAGGGACTTGCCGACGGTCTCGGTCCAGTCCGTCGCCGCCTGGTCGAGGAACGGCGGCCACTGGAAGGAGGAGTTGACCGTGGAACTGATGTCGGCGAACAGCTGGTTGACCTTCTGGCCGCCGTAGAACGACGGCGCCTGGCCGACGAAGTCGGCGTCCGTGAGCAGGGACCTGGTCGCGGGGAAGAAGAACTGCTCGGTGGTGAACATCCGCGCGCTGGCCGGGTCGGTGTTGAGGAACTGCGCGAACCGGGCCGCCGCTATGGGGTTCTTGGTGGACCGGATGACCGCGGTGGTCGAGCCGCCCCAGTTGCCCGAGCTGGGCTTGGCCGCGTCCCACTGCGGCAGCGGGGCCGCCCGCCACTTGCCCGCGGTGGCCTTGGCGGAACCGGAGAGGAAGACGGGCCCCCAGGCCGCGGTGAGCCAGGTGGCGTACTTGCCCTTGTTGAGCGCGGCGTACCAGGCGTCGGTGAAGTCCGGCTCGACGCCGATGACCCCCTCCTTCGCGAGCCCGCCCCAGTACTCGCCGAGCTTCCTGGAGATCGCGTCGTCGACGCTGATGGCGATGTCGCTCTTGCCGGGCGTGACATAGGGCTTGGCGCCCGCCTGCCACTGAAGGCCGTGCCACGCGGCCGGCTGGTTCGCCGCGAGGTTGGTGAGGTAGACGTCGGGGTCGGCCTTGTGGAGCTTGCGTGCCGCCTCGGCGAACTCGTCCCAGGTTCCCGGGACTTCGATGCCGTGCTGGTCGAAGATGTCCTTCCGGTACAGCATGCCCATCGGGCCGGTGTCCTGGGGGATCGCCCAGACCTCGCCGTCGCTGCCGCTGACCTGGCCCCACGTCCAGTCGACGAACTGTCCCTTGAGCGCGGAGGCGCCGTAAGGGCGCAGGTCCAGCAGGCTGTCGGTGATGGTGAAGGTCGGGATGGCCTGGTACTCGATCTGCACCAGGTCCGGTGCGCCGCTGCCCGCCTTCAGTGCCGTACGCAGCTTGGTGTACTGCGGGGTGCCCTGGCCGGCGTTGACGACCTTGACCTTGATGGCCGGGTACTTCTTCTCGAAGAGCGCGACCTCCTTGTCGATGTTCGGGACCCAGGTCCAGAACGTCAGCTCGGTTGGCGTCTTCATCGCCTTGTCGATGTCGGCCTGGCCGACCGGCTCGGCGGCGGCGGAGGAGCCGCCGGAGTCGCTGCCGCCGCAGGCGGACAGCGCGGCACTCAGCGACAGGGCTCCCGTCGCGGTGAGGAAGAGCCGACGGTTCATGGAGGAGGAGCTGGCGAAGGATCTGGATGTGGGCATGGTGAACTCCCGCCGATGGCGAAGGGGATGGCACGCCGGGCGAGGGCGTGCGGAAGAGGGGTGATGAAGGTGATGAAGGTGGTGAAGGGGAGGGAAGGCGCAGGCGCGGATGTGACGACCGGGCGGCGAAGCCGACGGGTCGGGAGCCCGGCTGCGAGTGCTATTTACTGGCGTATACCGTCATATGCGGTCACATACCGGCAATGGCGGCACACAGGTATGAGCACGGGAGAGGCCGGAGAGTGCTGGTGTATGCGGTTTCAGGGCCGTTGGGTGAGGGGGGAACGCGGGCGTCGTCCACGTCCCGGGGGCGTCCGGGGCGGCGGAGGCTGGGTCGAAGCGCGGACGATGAGGTCGACCGGTGGGTCGCTCGTCGGCAGAGCCTCTGCTCGGGGGTTCTCGATGGCGTGTACCAGTCGCTTGAGCCCCTCTTGCGCCACGGTGTCGAACGGCTGCCGCACCGTGGTCAGCGGCGGAGTCACATAGGCGGCGACGGGGATGTCGTCGAAGCCGACGACACTGACGTCCTGAGGCACGCGCCGGCCGGCTTCCGTCAGGGCACGGATCAGCCCGATGGCCATGTCGTCGTTCGCGGCGAACACCGCCGTCACCTCCGGGTCGGCGGCCAGTTCCCGGCCCGCCGCGTAGCCGGAAGCGGCCGACCAGTCGCCGGCTGTGACCGGCGGTTCGGCCCTGCCGTGTGCGGCCAGCGCCGCCCGCCATCCCTGAAGACGGTCCTTGGCGGCGTACCACCGCCCGGGACCGGCGAGGTGATGAACGGTCGGGTGCCCCAGGTCCAGCAGATGCTCGACGGCCGCCCGTGCCATCAGGTCGGCGCCGCCTCCCGCGGCCAGCACTGTGGAGGCGGAGAAGGGCGGCGGCGCGCCGAGGACCAGAACCGGCACGCTGACGCGGACGGACAGGTCTCCCTCGTCCCCTTCCTCCTCGATCGGCTCGGAGATGACGATGCCGTCCACGCCCTGGTCGAGGAGCGAGTCCACGGCACCGGCGAGGCCCGCCGGGTCGCCTTCCATCGTGTTGACCACGCGGAGGGCGTAGCCCATGTCCCGGACGACCCGCTCCACACCCATGAGCAGTGAGGCGGGACCGTACAGGGCCGTGCCCAGCGTCACCACGCCGATCGAGCGGGTTCGTCCGGAAGCCAGCGCCCGGGCGGCGCTGTTGCGCCGGTAGCCGAGCTGTTCGGCGGCTTCGAGGACGCGCCGGCGTACCTCGGCGGAGACATACGGCTCGTCGTTGAAGACCCTCGACACCGTCTTCTGCGAGACCCCGGCCAGTCGGGCCACGTCCACGCTGCGCGGCGGCAGGGGGGTCCCGTCCCGTCCTGTTCCTCGCGTCATGACGTCTCCCGATGGCCGCACGATCGAGCCCAATGATGTCAGACGCCGTTTGTCTGACTGCGCTGTCATGTCTACGCAGTCATACGGCGGCCGTCAAGAGTCCGGAACGCATCCGTAACAGTCCGTCCGCCCTGCGGCCCTAAGGCTCCATGCCGGCTGAGAAGATCAACGAGGCGTACGATCGCGTCCTCGCCTCGGACGTGCTCCACCGCTTCGTGAGAGACACCTCTACGCTCGGCACCTCCACCCACGACACCTCCACACCCGGGACCACATCATGACCACGATCGCCGTCATCGGAGCCGGACCAGGTCTCGGAGCCGCGGTCGCCCGCCGATTCGGCCGCGCGGGCCACGACGTCGCGCTCATCGCGCGTGACCAGGCCCGGCTGGACGCCCTGGCCGCCGAACTCGCGGGCGACGGCGTCACGGCGCGCGGTTTCACCGCCGACGTACGCGACCCGAACGCCCTTCAGGCAGCTCTGGACGCCGCGCACGCCACGCTGGGTCCGATCGAGATCCTTCAGTACAGTCCGGTCCCACACCGGGACTTCATGCGGCCGGTCCTGGAGACGACGCCGGCGGACCTCATCGGCCCCCTCGAGTTCTCCGTCCACGGCCCGGTCGCCGCCGTACAGCAGGTACTGCCCGACATGCGGGCGCTCGGCCGCGGCACGATCCTGCTCGTCAACGGCGGCACCGCCGTGCTCCCGCACCCCGACCGTGCGGGCACCTCGATCGCGTTCGCCGCCGAGAGCGCCTACGGCCGGCTGCTGCACGAGACGCTCGCCCCCGAGGGCATCCACGTCGCGCAGCTGATCGTCCCCGGCGCGATCATCCCGGGCCATCACCGCAAGGACCCGGCCGTCCTGGCTGACACCTTGTGGGGCATGCACCAGGACCGGCACGGCTTCAGGCACTTCGCCGACGACCTCGACTCCTGACCGGTCGGCGCGGAGCTGTCCCGGCCCTCGGGCCCTTCTGATGGATCTCCGTGGAAGAAGGGCCCGAGGCGCGGACGCGGGCCGGGACAGCCGTACGACGGTGTGGGGCGCAGCGGTGAGCGCTGCTCAGCCGGCGGATCGCACGGTGGGCAGGGCGAGGTCGACCGGGCCCGCGCCGTTGCCGCTCTTGCAGGAGTCGTGGCAGTCCTTCTCCAAAGAGCAGCACAGTGAGCAGATCGCGCCCTCGTGGAACGGGCAGTTCGCCATGTCGGGGCGCTCGAAGGCGTCCGCGCACACCGAGCAGGTCAGCGTGACCGCCGACGGCAGGCCGTCCGCGCCGAGCAGCGGCTCGTCGAGGTCGTCGAGGCGGGCGATGTAGTACTTGCCCTTGGTCAGCAGCGCGAGCAAGGGGGAGAACACCATGGCCAGGAACAACGCGATGAACGGCGAGTACGCCTTGCCCAAGGCGCCGAACGCCTCGAAGTAGGCGGGGATGGAGACGGCCGAGGCGATGAGCATCGCGCCGAAGCCGACCGGGTTGAAGTTGTACAGGTGGGCCCGCTTGAACTCGACGTACGAGGGGCTGAGCTTCAGCGGCTTGTTGATGACGAGGTCGGCGACGACCGCGCCGATCCAGGCGATGGCGACGTTGGAGTAGAACCCCAGGACCGTGTTGAGGAAGCCGAACACGCCGCCTTCCATCAGGGCCAGCGCGATGCCGACGTTGAGGAAGATGTAGACGACGCGGCCGGGGTGGCGGTGGGTGAGCCGGGAGAAGAAGTTCGACCACGACAGCGAGCCCGAGTAGGCGTTCGTCACGTTGATCTTGATCTGGGACAGGATGACGAAGAACGTGGCCAGCCCCAGCGCGACCGGCGCCGCGAAGGTCTTGAAGCCGGAAATGTACATCTGGATGGGCTCGTTGGCCTTGGACAGGCCCACGCTGCCGGCGATGAAGAAGGCCAGGAAGGCACCGCCGATCTGCTTGGACGCTCCCAGCACCACCCAGCCGGGACCGGCCGAGAGCACCGCGGCCCACCAACTCCTCGCGTTCTCGGGCGTCTTGTCCGGCATGAAACGCAGATAGTCGACCTGCTCGCCGACCTGGGCGATCAGGGACAGGGCCACACCGGCGCCCGCGCCGATGCCGAGCATGCTGATGCTGGAGCCGGTGGACGAGTCACCGGCGAAGTGGGTGAACTGTGCGTACTTGCCCGGGTCCTGAATGGCGATGGAGACGAACGGAGCGACCATCAGGACCAGCCAGACGGGCTGGGTCCAGACCTGCATCTTCGACATCGCCGTCATCCCGTAGATCACCATCGGCAGGATGACCAGCGAGCAGAGGAGGTAGCCGACCCCCAGCGGTATGTGCATGCCCACCTCCAGGGCCTGCGCCATGATGGATCCTTCGAGGGCGAAGAAGATGAAGGTGAAGCTGGCGTAGATCACCGACGTGAGCGTCGAGCCCAGATTGCCGAAACCCGCGCCCCGGGTCAGCAGGTCCATGTCGATGGAGTACTTCGCCGAGTAGTACGAGATGGGCATTCCGGTCAGGAAGATGACCACTGCGGCGGCCAGGATCGCCACCATCGCGCTGGAAAAGCCGTGCGAGATGGCGATCGAACCGCCGATGGCGAAGTCCGCCAGATAGGCGATGCCGCCGAGGGCCGTGGTCGCCACCACATAGGGCGACCAGCGGCGGAAGGATTTCGGCGCGTAGCGCAGCGAGTAGTCCTCCAGTGTGTCGTTCTTCGTCCAGTTGTTGTACTTCCGAGGGGCCGTCGAGCTGGAGTTCAGTGCCTCGTTGTCGACAATCTCCGTCACGGTTCTTCCTTCTTCCGTACACCAGATCCCCTCCCGGACGGCCCGGGGTGGTGACGGAAGATTCCCGCCGCGTGATTTCCTGAGCGTTTCACAGGCTTTAAATGAAAATACCTTGGAAAACCTTGATGTGACGCGCATAGATTAAAGGGAATAATTAAGTCGCTGATAACTCGATCACGTGCAGCGGAATTGCCCGTGTGTATTGGCGGTCGTGGGCGGCGGGGTGTGGGGTCGCCACCGTGCGGGGACCCGGTCGTGGCGCGCGGCCGACGCTGCCCGCAGCCAGGGATGGCTTGATCCGATCAATGCTTCGGTTAGAAACTATTTCCGTGAGGGGGTAATGTCAACGGCGCGTCGAGATCCAGACCGCCGGCCCGCCTGTAGCGGCTGGTCGGCGCCGTCCACCAGGGCCCTGCCCGCGTAGGATCTAATGAGCAGGCGCATGCGGAGCAAGCGACGTCGATCATCATGGGTCGACAGCTCCGCTGGGATTCGCGCGGCCCTCAACCCTGGATGGTTTGTGCATGACTGATGTCTTTTCCCACCCTGATCCCGCCTGCCCCGCGGAGGACACCGAAGGGTCGCCGGCTACGCCGAAGCACCTCGATCTCTTTCTCCAGCCGCGCTACACCGTCGAGCTGCCGCCGCTGGACGAGGAGGAAGACGGCTTCCTGCCCCCCTCCGCGCCTGCCCCGCGACGGCACGGAGTGACCCGAGGCCGTTGACCGGCCCCTCGTACTCCCCAGGAGACCTTCCCGAGGAGACCTGCGGGCTGGTGCTCCACGACCGAGTGCGACTCGGTGCCGGCTTGCTCGCCGGCACTACCGTGGGTTCATGACGGCCCTGCTGGATGTACTGGTGGTCGGCGGCGGCCCGACCGGGCTCGCGCTCGCCGCGCAGCTGCGTGCGTACGGAACCCGGTTCCGGATCGTCGACCGCTCCCTGGACCGGGTGCACGAGTCGCGGGCGTTGGTCATTCAGCCCCGCACCCTCGAGGCGCTGGCGGGCTTCGGCGTGAGCGACGAGCTCGTCGCCCGCGGCAACACGGCGATGCGGCTGCGGCTGCACCTGCCCCGGCGGGTGGTGCGGCTCGCGCTGTTCGACATCGGGATGGCCGACACCTCGTACCCCTTCCTGCTGTTCCTGTCCCAGGCCGAGACCGAGACGGTCCTCGCCGAGCACCTCGCCGCGCGGGACGTGGTGGTCGAGCGCGGCACAGAGCTGGTCGGGCTGGAGCAGAAGGGCCCGCATTCCACCTGCCGGCTTCGGGACCGAGACGGCAGGGAGGAGACCGTGCGGGCGCGGTACGTCGTGGGCTGCGACGGCGCCCACAGCACCGTGCGCGCCCAGGCGGGCATCGCCTTCGACGGCTACGCCTATCCGCAGACGTTCCTGCTCGCCGATCTGGAGGTCGACGGGCTGGAGCCGGACGCCGTGCACACGTACCTGACCGGGGCCGGGGTGCTGTTCTTCTTCCCGCTCGGTTCGCCGGCCACCTGGCGCATGCTCGCGATGCGGCCGCCCGGTGCTCCGGACACCGAGGTCACGCTGTCGCTGTTGCGGAAGATCACCGACCGCTACACCGACGACCGCCTGATGCTGCGGGATCCGGCGTGGATGACCGACTTCCGGCTCCACAACCGCGGCGCCGCCCACTACCGCGCCGGGCGCTGCTTCCTTGCCGGGGACGCGGCCCACATCCACAGCCCGGCCGGGGGACAGGGGATGAACACCGGCATCCAGGACGCGCTCAACCTGGGCTGGAAGCTCGCCCTCGTCTGTCAGGGCGCCGCGCCGGAGGGACTGCTGGAGACGTACGAGGCCGAGCGTGCCCCGGTGGGCCGCGCCGTCCGGCGCCTCACCGACCGCGCCTTCACCATCGGCACCAGCGGCAACCCGGCCCTCCGCGTCGCCCGCACGCAACTCGCCCCGCGTCTGGCCCCGTTGGCGCTGCGTGCGACGGCACTGCGGGGGCGCGTCTTCCGCACCGTCTCCGAGCTCGGCATCCACTACCGGAGCAGCCCCGCCGCCACGGCAGGCTCGCGCCCGCCGGGGCGCGGTCCGCGGGCCGGGGACCGGCTGCCCGATCTTCCGCACGGGATCCAGTCCCGTTGCGCCGGCCCGGGGTATCACCTGCTGCTCACCGGACCGCCCCACCTGTGGAGCGACGAACGGATCGCCCCGCTCCTGCGCGGCCGTGACCACCTCGTCGGCGTCCACCGCGTCGAGGATCGGGGCCCTTGGCCCGGGGTCGTCCACGGGCTCGTACGCCCCGACGGCTACCTCGGATTTGTGGCCCGGGGCGCGTATCTCGCGGGGTTGGGCGCATACCTCGATCGCTGGCTCCCCCTGCCTGAGTAACTGGGGGTCCCAGCCGGTGGCGGCCCGTACCTGGTCGGCGGTCACCCCCGGGCGTACGGCGGTCAGGCGCAGTCCTCGCCCAGGCCGTCGTGAGCCAGGATGCCGAGTTCGGTGATCACGCATGCTCCTTGCGGAGTTTCCGCACCGCGCGCACCACGTCCTGGCCCGTGACCTCGTCGAGGCACGGGTGACTTGGGACGGGGCAGTGGCGGGCCCTGCTGTCCGCGCAGGGCCCCGTCTGGTCGCCGAGAAGGACGTTCGGGACGCCGTAGGGCCCCCAGCGCTCCGCCGGAACGACAGGGGCGAACTCCGCCGGAACGACAGCGGCGAACGCAGACGCGACGGGGGTCCCGACGGCCGTGGCCAGATGCGCGGGGCCGGTGTTGCCGCTCACCACGACGTCGGCCGAGCGCGGAACGCCCGCCAGGGTGCGCGGGGCGGTCCTGCGGCCGAGGTCCACCGCCGCCGCCCCGCTCACCCGCCGGGTGAGGCCCGCCTCGCCGGGGGTCCCGGTGACGACGACACGGTGCCCCGCGTCGACGAGCAGGGCCACGGCCTCGGCGCGGCGTTCCGGACTCCAGGCCCGGGCGGGCGCGCCGGCTCCGGGGTGGACGACGACGTACGGGCCGTTGCCGGTCAGCGCGACCGTGTCGGTGGTGGCAGGACACGCAGGCGGCCGTCGTCCCCGGCGTGCGGGAGGAAGCCCATCGCGGTGGCGGTGTCGAGCGCGGCCCCGGCCTCGTGGGGCCGGGGAGCCGCTGATGCCGTACGTCGAGGAGGCTGCCAGGGTGGTCGACGCTGTCGGCGCCGATCCGCCCGACGCCGGTCAGCCGCAACAACAGGGCCGTGGGCAGGGGACTTTGATGGAACGACGTGAGGACGAGCGCATCGAGGGACTTCCACCCGAGGCCGAGCCGTACACCGAACCGCGCGACACCCGGAAGTGGGACGTACTCCGGGGCGGTCGCCTCGGCTCGATGTGTGAAGGCCTGTGACGTGCTGGCGCGTTTTAAGTCAGTTGCTTGACTTTATTTCGCGGAATCGGCTTGGCTGGACCTCCGGAGCCGCACCCCCACAGGAGGCCCACCGTGAGCGACGTACGCATCGAGCAGCCGCTGGACTACCCCCTCTCCATGCCCTCCGCGCTGGAGGCGCCGCCGGAGTGGGCGGAGCTGCGGCAGAAGTGCCCGGTCGCTCGGGTGAAGCTGCCCAGCGGGGACGAGGCCGCCCTGGTCACGCGGTACGACGATGTCAAGAGTGTGCTGGCCGACCCCCGGTTCAGCCGCAATCTGAACGACCCCGGCGCGGCCCGGATCATCGACACCGAGTCGGGCGGACTGTTCAACAGCCCGGTGGGCAACATCCTTGCCGCCGAGGGCCACGAGCGGTGGCGCAGGATGGTCGGCAAGTGGTTCACGGCCAGGCGCATGGCCGCCCTGCGGCCCGGCATCGAAGCGACGGCCGACCGGCTCGTCGACGGGATGCTGGAGCACGGCCGAACGGCCGACCTCGTCACGCAGTTGGCCTTCCCGCTGCCGGTGTGGGTGATCTGCGACATGCTCGGTGCCCCGGAGAGCGACCGGGAGAAGTTCGCGCACTGGTCCGACATCGCCTTCAGCCTGACCGGGCACACCGAGGCCGAGATCGACGCCGCGCAGCAGGAGTTCACCGCCTACCTGACCGACCTCGTCGACGGCAAACGCGAGACGCCCGGGGATGACCTGCTCAGCGAACTGCTGGTCGCCACCGACGCCGAGGGACGGCCGATGTCCGCCCCGGGCCTGGTGGCCACCGCCCAGGCGCTGCTGGTCGCCGGACACGAGACCACCGCGAGCATGATCGGGAAGATGGTCGCGCTGCTGCTGGCCGACCGGCGGCACTGGGAACGGCTGCTCGCCGACCGGTCGTTGGTGCGTACGGCCGTCGAGGAGATCCTCCGTTTCGACCCCAACGGCGGCTTCGGTCTCCCGCGGTTCCTGTCCGAGGACGCCGAGATCTCCGGCGGTGTGGTGCCCTCCGGGACCACCGTGGTGTGCAGCATGGCCGCCGCCAACCGGGACGAGAGCGCGTTCGAGGGCGCCGGCGAGCTGGATCTCGGCCGCAGCCCCAACACGCACATCGCCTTCGGCGCCGGAGCGCACTCCTGCCTCGGACAGCCGCTGGCCCGCACCGAACTACAGGTCGTGCTCGACGTCCTGCTGCGCCGCCTGCCCACCCTCGACCTGGCCGTCGAGCCGGGCGAACTGCGCCGGGTCGAAGGGCTCGTCGTCGGCCGGCTGGAGGAGCTTCCGGTGCGGTGGTGAGAGCGCCCCGCGCGCTGCGTCCGCCCCCCCCAACCTCCCCCCCACCACTGCTCTGTCGAGGAGGCACGGCAATGAAGATCACCGTTGACGAGGCGAAATGCTGCGGCGCCGGCCAGTGCGTCATGGTCGCACCGGACGTGTTCGACCAGCGGGACGAGGACGGCGTGGTCGTCCTGCTGGACGCCGAGCCTCCGACGGAACTCCACCCGGCCGCACAGGAAGCCGCGAGTGTCTGCCCCGCGGCAGCCATCGTGGTCGACGAGACCGGGTGAGGGAGCGCGTCGTTTCGAGTTGATGTCGTAGGAACCATTGACTCGGCCCAGAGGTACTGCCATTGTCCCGACTACGTAGTCATCCGGCCTCAGTCGTACATCTGCGAGCCGCATTGACTACGTAGTCCAGACCGAGGCCACCCTGGGGGAGCGCATGGCGACCAGCAGAGCCGACGGGCCCCCGGGCGGGTCCGGGCGTCGGCGGCGCGGGCCCGGGATGACCGAGGTCGCGCGGGCCGCCGGCGTCTCGCAGAAGACGGTGTCGCGCGTCGTCAACGACGAGCCGCACGTCAGCCCGGAAGTGCGCGACCGCGTGCTGCGCGTCATCCGCGAGCTGGACTACCGTCCGAACAACGCGGCACGCGCCCTGCTCCTTGGCCGGTACCGGCGGATCGGCGTCGTCTCGCTGGGCACCGCGCTCTACGGGCCGTCCACCCTGCTCATCGCCCTGGAACGGGCCATGCAGCGAGCCGGATACTCCTTCGCCCTGGCCGGCACCCTGGAGGGCCAGCCGGTCTCGGTCGCCGTGGAGGCGCTGCTGGAGCAGGGCGTGGACGGGATCGTCCTGTCCGAACCGATCGACGACGGGACGCCGTTGAGGCTGAGCGCGGACGTGCCGGTGGTCAGCCTCGGCGACGGCGTTGAGCTCACCCAGGGTGGCGCCGCCGTGGTCGGCGCCGACGGCGTCGCCGCCGCCCGTGCCGCCACCGAGCACCTGCTCTCCCTCGGTCACCGCACCGTCTGGCACCTCCCCGGCCCGCACGACTGGTGGGCCGCCCGTGACCGCGCGCGCGGCTGGCGCGAGGCCCTCGCCGCCGCCGGAGCGCCCGAGCCGCCCTTGCCGGTGGAGGGCGACTGGAGCCCGGCCTCCGGCCATGCCGCCGGCCGGCAGCTGGCCCAACTCTCGGACGTCACGGCCGTGTTCGCCGCCAACGACGACATGGCGATCGGCGCCCTGCGAGCGTTCGCCGAGGCGGGTGTGTCCGTTCCCGGCGACATCAGCGTCGTCGGCTACGACGACATCCCCGCCGCCGCCTACCTCTCACCGCCCCTGACCACGGTCCGGCAGAACTTCAGCGCCGTCGCCGAGCATGCCGTCGACGTGCTGATCGCCATGATCGAGGGCAGCCCCAGGCCGCCCGAAGCCACCGACATCGCCGCCGAGTTGACCGTACGGTCCTCCACCGGACCGGTACGCGACCCCGACCCGCCGCCCCTGCGCTGACCCCCGCTTCCTCCTCGTACCGCTGAACCGTCGGCGGCACGGCCCGCGACACCCGCCGCGGGCCCGGTCCGCCCTGCCCGCCTGCGCCGCCCGGGACGGCCGCGCACGCGCACCCCGTAGCCGCACCACGTGAGGAGTCACGTGTGTACACCCCCGCACCCCCGTCAGATCACCCGTCAGGCCAGCCGTCACACCATCCGTCACCTCAGTCCTCCCTGCCCCGCCGCGGACTGCTGCGCGGCGCCCTCGGCCTCGGCGCGGCCGCCGCACTGGCCGCCTGCGGAGGCGAAAGCACCGCCGCCCGCCTCTCCGGAGACGTGACCCTGTCCCTGTGGACCCACGACCCCGGGTACCAGGCCTTCTTCACCCAGGGCATACCGGAGGCCGACCGGCTCACCGACTTCCGCTACCGCCTGAAGGTCACCCGCGCCGGAGCCGCCGACCTCGTCACCAAGCTGCTCGCGCAGGCCGTCGCCGGACGCGGCACGCCGGACACCATGGGCTTCGAGATCAGCGGTTTCACCCGCATGCTGCGCGGCGACATCGCCCCACGGCTGCTGCACGACTTCACCGCCGACATCGCCGCCGTACCCGGCCTCGAGGCGGACCTGCTCCCGGCCCGCATCGCCCCGTACAGCGCCGACGGCCACGTGTACGCCCTCGACTCGGACACCCCGATGGTCGTCTACTACTACCGCGACGACCTGTTCACCCGGTACGGCATCCCGAAGGACACCCCGACCTGGGAGGAGTTCACCGAGGTCGGTGCCCGCGTGTACCAGGACCACGGTGCCTCCCTCTGCGTCGTCAGCACCGCCGGAAGTGACGTCGGCCAGCTCGTCGGCTCCTTCCAGATGCTGCTCTACCAGCGCGGCGGCGCCTTCTTCGACGCCGACCAGAACCTGGTCCTCGACTCGGCCGAGGCGGAGGAGGTACTGCGCTTCCTGTGCGACGGGCTGCGCACCGGCTTCGTCATCGACATCTCCGACTACTACGGGGCCTCGATGCAGACCGCCCTCAAGCAGGGCAAGGTCATCGGCCTGCCCATGGCCAGCTGGTACAAGAGCTACGGCCTCGTGCCCAACGTGCCCGAGCAGAAGGGGAAATGGCGGGTCAGGGCGCTGCCGAAGTTCGCGAAGGGCGGTACGGCGACGGCCGCGCTCGGCGGCACCGGCTTCGGCGTCCTCAAGGACAAGGCCAACACCGAAGCCGCCACGGACTTCCTCCTCAACACCTGGCTCACCCACGACGGCCAGGTCCGCCGCTTCACCGAGACGGGCTATCTGCCCACCCGCCGGTCCGTGTACGAGGATCCCCGACTCAACGCGATACAGGACGAGTTCTGCGGCGGCCAGCGCCTCTTCAGTCTCTATCGCTCCCTGCTCCCGGAGGTGCCCGCCGTCCACCAGAGCCCCGACCAGTCGATCCTCTTCGACGTGCTCGGCGGCAACCTGCTGCGCGCCTACCACGGCGACCTGACCCCGCGTCAGGCCCTGAAACAGACCGTGGCGGACTTCCGTGACCAGGCCGGACGCTAGGAGGCCCCACACATGACCACCGCCGTCGCCGGCCGCCCGGCACGCACCGCTCGTGAACACGGCAGCACCAGGCACCCGACCCGCCCGAAGAAGTCCTGGGCGCCCTACCTCTTCATCTCGCCCTTCTACCTCCTCTACGTCCTGTTCATGCTGGTCCCCGTCGGGGTCTCGCTGTGGCTGAGCCTGACCGAATGGGTCGGCCTCGGCACCCCGCGCTGGGTGGGCCTGCGCAACTACCGGCTCCTCGCCACCGACATCAGCTTCCACCGGGCCCTGGGCAACACGGCCGTCTTCGTGCTGATCGCGGTCTGCGTGGTCGTGCCGCTCGCGCTGCTGATCGCCCAGGCCCTCAACACCCGTGGTCTGCGCGCCCGCGATCTGTGGCGCACCGCCTACTTCGTGCCGATCGTCGTCTCCCCGATCCTCGTCGCGCTCATCTTCGGCCTGATCTTCGACCGGCAGTTCGGGCTGATGAACTCGGTGCTGCGGGCCCTGTTCGGCACCGGAGGCGTCGACTGGCTCGGCGACCCGGGCCTGGCCAAGGTGAGCATCGGCCTGGTGATGCTGTGGCGCTGGACCGGCTACCTCACCATCTTCTTCCTGGCCGGACTCCAGAACGTGCCAAGGGAGTTGTACGAGTCCGCCGCCCTCGACGGCGCCGGCCGCATGCGCACGTTCACGACGATCACCCTGCCGGCGCTGAAGCCGGTGACGGCCTTCGTCGTCGTCACCTCCTTCATCGGAGCGGCCCAGATCTTCGAGGAGCCGTACCTGCTGACCGGCGGCGGCCCGGCCGAGTCGACGCTGTCGGTGACGATGTTCATCTACCGGGCCGCCTTCCAGCGCCAGCAGTTCGGCTACGCCGCCGCGGCGGCCGTCGTCCTCTTCGTCCTCGTCTTCGGTCTCAGCCAGCTCTTCAACCGTCTCCTCGGCATCGGGAGGGCCGCCTCATGAACACCGGAACGAGAAGCGGGCGCGCCCTGCTCTACGCCACGCTCGTCCTGCTGCTCCTGGCCTTCCTCGCCCCGCTGCTATGGGCGTTGAGCGGCTCCTTCAAGCCGCGCGGCGACATCTTCGCCTATCCGCCCGACCCGATTCCCGACCCCTTCACCCTGCACAACTACCGCGCGCTGTTCGATCAGCCCTTCGTGCGCTGGTTCGTGATGAGCACGGTGGTCGCCGTCGTCGCGACGGTCGTGTCGGTGTTCGTGTGCGCGCTGGCCGGCTACGGCTTCGCCAAGTTCCGCTTCGCGGGCAAACGGCTGCTGTTCGGCGTGATGTTCAGCTCGCTGTCCATCCCGTTCGCGGTGATCCTCGTGCCGCTGTTCGTGATCCTCGTCAAGACCGGGCTCGGCAGTCCCTGGTTCGCGCTGATCGTGCCGTGGGTGGCCCCCGCGTTCGGGATCTTCATGATGCAGCAGTACATCGTGCAGTCCATCCCGGACTCCGTGCTCGAAGCCGCCCGCATCGACGGAGCGAGCGAGTTCGGCATCTTCCGGCGGATCGTGCTGCCTCTGCTGCGGCCTTCCCTCGGCGCGCTCGCCGTATGGCAGTTCCTCCAGAGCTACAACAGCTTCCTGTGGCCGCTGGTCCTGGTCACCGACAGCTCCCAGTACACCCTCCCGCTCGGCCTCCAGACCCTGTTCGTATCGGAGAACCGGCAGTACGACCTGGTGCTGGCCGGAGCCGTCCTCGCCGTCGTGCCCGCCGTCGCCCTCTTCGTCGTGCTCCGCAAACAGCTCCTCGAAGGCCTGTCCACGGGCGCGGTCAAGGGCTGACAACCCACAGTCAACTACCGTATGGGAGAAGGATGTTCGAGCTTCCTCGCCGGGTTCTGTTCGGCGCCGCCTACTACCACGAGTACCAGCCGTACGAGCGCCTCAAGGACGACCTCGATCTGATGGCCGAGGCCCGCTTCACGGTGATCCGGGTCGGCGAGTCGGTGTGGTCGACCTGGGAGCCCGAGAACGGCCGCTTCGACCTCGACTGGCTCCAGCCGGTCCTGGACGGCGCGCACGAGCGGGGCATCTCGGTGATCCTCGGGACGCCGACGTACGCCGTGCCGCCCTGGCTGGCCCGGCAGTACCCGGAGATCGCGGGGGAGGGGCGTACGGGTGAGCGCATCGGCTGGGGCGCCCGGCAGGAGGTCGACCTCACCCACCCGGCGTTCCGCTTCCACGCCGAGCGGGTCATCCGGAAGATCGTCGCCCGGTACGCCGACCACCCGGCCGTGATCGGCTTCCAGGTCGACAACGAGCCGGGCCTCCATCTCCTGCACAACCACGGCGTGTTCCAGCGCTTCACCGACGAACTGCGCGAGCGGTACGGGGACGTGGAGACCCTCAACCGCGAATGGGGCCTGGTCTACTGGTCGCACCGGCTGTCGACCTGGGCCGACCTGTGGACTCCGGACGGCAACGTCCAGCCCCAGTACGACCTGGCCTGGCGGCGCTTCCAGGCCCGCCTCGTCACCGAGTTCATCGCCTGGCAGGCGGACATCGCGCGCGAGTACGCCCGCCCCGGCCAGTTCGTCACCACCTGCATCTCCTACGACCGCCCGGCCGTCGAGGACGACAAACTGACCGAGCGGCTCGACGTCACGGCGGGCAACCCGTACTACACCATGCAGGACGCCCTGGCCCTGCCCGACGGGAACCGCGACGACCAGGGCTGGACGACCAACGGCACCTGGGCCCTGTACCGCAGCGCCGACCGCATGTACTCCTCCCGCCAGGAGCCCTTCCTGGTGACGGAGACCAACGCCCAGGCCATCGGCTACCCCTGGAACAACCGCCCGGCCTACGACGGCCAGTGGCGCCAGGCCGCCTGGGCGCTGATCTCCCGGGGCGCCTCGATGATCGAGTACTGGCACTGGCACACCCTGCACTTCGGCGCCGAGACCTACTGGGGAGGCGTCCTCCCGCACAACGGCCGCCCCGGCCGCGTGTACCGCGAACTCGCCGTTCTGGGTCAGGAGTTGGAGACGGCGGGCGATCTGGTGGCGTCCCTGACCCCCGATGCCGACGTCGCCTTCCTGTACGACGGCCCCAGCAAGTGGGCGCTTCAGGCCCAGCCGCCGCTGGTCACCTCCGACGGGGGTCCGGACGGGCGGTCGTACGAGACCGTCTTCGACGCCTTCTACCGGGGCGCCTTCGACGCGGGCCTCCAGTCGCGCATCCTGCACCCCGGACAACTCCCGGACGGTGACCTGCCTCCTGTGCTGGTCGTCCCTGCCTACTACGCCGCCGACGACGAGACGCTGGACCGGCTGAAGTCCTACGCCGAGGCGGGCGGTCACCTGGTAGTGGGCCCCCGCACCGGCTACGGCGACACCGAGGCCAGGGCACGCACCGACGCGCAGCCCGGGCGGCTGGCCGAGGCGGCGGGCGTGACGTACGACGAGTTCAGCAACCTGAGCGGCCCGCTCGCGGTGGCCGGCACGGCCGCCCTGCCCCTCCCGCCACAGGCCCGGGCCCTGCACTGGGCCGACGGCCTCCAGCCGCGGGGCGCCGAGGCGCTGGCGGCCTACGAACACCCGCACTACGGTCGCTGGCCCGCCGCCACCACGCACTCCTGCGGCGCCGGGCGGATCACGTACGTCGGCACCGTCCCCGATCCCGCCTTCGCCCGCGCCCTGTTGCGGTGGGCCGCGCCGGCCGACGCCTGGCGCCCGTCCCACCCGAGCGTGACCTCGGCCTCGGCCACCGCCCGCGACGGCCGCCGGGTCCGCTTCCTGCACAACTGGTCGTGGGAGCCGGTCTCCGTCCCCGTTCCGGCCGCCGTACGGGACGTGCTGTCCAGCGCGGCCTACTCGGACGAGGTTCCGCTCGGCCCCTGGGACGTGAAGGTCCTCGCGGAGCAGGGGGAGGCTTAGGAGCAGCCCACAGGCGGAGTCCGCCTCAGCCGTGTATCGCGGTGGTGCCGCGTGGCGCGTGGGTCCGTGGCCGTGGCTTCCGGTGACGGCGACGGCGGTGCGCCGCCCCGCTTCTCGCCAGGGCCAGGCCCAGACAGAAGAGGAGGGCCAGCGCGAGGCCGGAGCTGAAGATGGCGAGCGTGTTCATGGTGGCGATCTGCTGATCGAGCACCGACACCGTGTACTCGGGCCCGCCGGACAGGTTGTCGGCGATCGCCAGAGCGGTGAAGGCGGCCGTGGCGGCGAGGAGGAGCAGTCCGAGGAACAGCATCCGAGTCATCTCCTCAGAAGGGGGGGGTGCTGCACCGGTTCCGGGTACCCGCGGCCCGGTCGGCCATGTGAAGTCGCCGTCGGAACGAACGATCGACGCCCGGCGGAGCGGGTACGCGGCGGGGAGGAACCGAGGAAGAAGATGGTGGCGATGATCTCCCAACTGGTCACGGTGCCCGTGGACGGCGAGGTGCTCCCGGGTGATGTCATGGTGCCGGACGACGCCCGGGCGGTGGTGCTCTTCGCCCACGGCAGCGGCAGCTCTCGGCGCAGCCCGCGCAACCGGATGGTCGCCGCAGAGCTGCGTACCGCCGGACTCGGCACCGTCCTGATGGACCTGCTCACCGAGCGTGAGGACCGCACGGACGCGGTGACGGCCGAGCACCGTTTCGACATCCCGCTCCTGGGCGGCCGTCTGGTCGCAGTGATCGACTGGCTGGCGTCCCAGCCTGACACCAAGGGTCTGCCGGTGGCCCTGTTCGGTGCCAGTACCGGGGCGGCAGCGGCTCTGGTCGCCGCGGCGGAGCGGCCGGACCGGATCCTGACCGTCGTCTCCCGGGGCGGCCGGCCCGACCTGGCGGGCGACGCCCTGGAGCGCGTACGGGCTTCGGTGCTGCTCGTCGTCGGTGGCGAGGACCGAGAGGTGATACGGCTCAACCAGCAGGCCGCCCGGCGGCTGGCAGGCCCGCATTCCCTGCGGGTGGTGCCGGGTGCCACCCACCTGTTCGAGGAGCCGGGTGCGCTGGAGCAGGTCGCGGAAGTCACGAGGAACTGGTGCGACGACCGCCTCAAGGCCCGGCAGCAGGCCCGGCAGCAGTGAGGCACGCGCGCACGCGAGACGCACGCCAGAAGTGGAGTGACAACGGATGAAGTTCGGAGTGTCCACCTTTCTCACCGACGAGGGCATCGGCCCCGCGGCGCTGGGGCCCGCTCTGGAGGGACGCGGCTTCGACGCCCTGTTCCTCGCGGAACACAGCCACATCCCGGCATCCCGTGAGACCCCCTATCCCGGGGGCGGCGAACTGCCCCGCGTGTACTACCGCACCCTCGATCCCCTGGTCGCCCTCGCCGCGACCGCCGTCGTGACCCGGGACCTGCTGCTCGGCACCGGGATAGCCATAGTGGTCCAGCGGGATCCGATCCACACCGCGAAGGAGGTCGCCACGCTCGATCTGGTCTCCGGGGGCCGCGCCGTGTTCGGGGTCGGCGCCGGCTGGAACCGGGAGGAGATGCGCAACCACGGCACGGATCCGCGCGGCCGCGGCCGGCTGATGGACGAGCGCATCCGCGCGATCATCGCGCTGTGGACCCAGGAGGAGGCAGAGTTCCACGGCGACTTCGTCGACTTCGATCCGGTCTTCGCCTGGCCCAAGCCCGTCCAGCGACCGCATCCGCCGATCTACGTCGGCGGCGGCAGCGAGCGCACCTTCGCCCGGGTGGCCGAGTACGGATCGGTGTGGATGCCCACCGGCGTCCACCCCAAGGAGCTGGGCGCGCAGATCGACCGGATGCGGCAGGTGACGGGCGCCGAGACGCCTGTGGTGGTGTACGCCGCCCCGCACGACCCGGAGGCGCTCGAGGCCTATGCCGGACTCGGCGTCGAGCGGGTGCTGCTGTACCTGCCGACCCACCCGGAGGACCAGACGCTGCGCACCCTCGACGAGTACGCCGAGGCCGTCTCGGCGTACCGCTGAGTCCGGGGAGCCCACGGTGCCGGACATGGAGCGGGACGAGGCGCGCGAGCGGTTCGGCGAGGCGCGGATCGCCCGGCTGGCGACGATCGACCCCGGGGGACGCCCGCACCTGGTTCCGGTCGTCTTCGCGCGGCGCGGCGACGACATCGTCACCGCCGTCGACCAGAAGCCGAAGCGGTCCCAGCGGCTCGCACGACTGCGCAACATCGCCGTCCACCCGGCCGTCAGCCTCCTCGTGGACACGTACGACGAGGACTGGGACAGCCTGTGGTGGGTGCGGGCCGACGGCGGCGCCCGGATCGTGCCGCCCGACGCACCCGGCGTCCCCGGTGAGGAGGCACGGGAGGAGCACGCCGCCGCCGTCGCGCTGTTGCGGCAGAAGTACCCCCAGTACCGGGAACGGCCGCCCGAGGGACCGGTGATCGTGGTCGACGTCCTGCGGTGGAGCGGCTGGCGGGCCGTACGGGAAGACGACGGGGCCTGATCCGATGACCGATCCCACCGGGAGGCCGTGATGGAACTGATCGAGGAGCGTCCCTACCGCTTCCGCATCGAACCCCAAGGGTGCATGCGGGTGCCCGGTGTGGTGTTCGCCTCCCGGAGCCTCCTCGCCGACGCCGAGCAGTCGCTGGAGCAGGTCGTCAACGTGGCCACTCTGCCGGGCATCGTCGAGGCCTCGTACGCCATGCCGGACATCCACTGGGGATACGGCTTCCCCATCGGCGGCGTGGCCGCGACCGATCTCGACGACTCAGGTGTGGTCTCGCCCGGCGGGGTCGGCTTCGACATCTCCTGCGGGGTGCGGCTGCTGGCCGCCGACGCCGACCGGCGGACCGTGGCGTCCGCGCTGCCCGCGATCATGGACGGCCTGGACCACTCGATCCCGCGCGGCGCGGGCCCCGGCGGCGTGTGGCGGATGACCGGGCCCGGACAGCTGGAGCGGATCCTGCGGGGCGGCTCCCGGTACGCCGTTCAGGAGGGGTACGGCGAGCAGCGCGACCTGACCCGCTGCGAGGACGGCGGGGCGGTCGCCGACGCCGACGTGACGCAGGTGAGCCCGCGGGCGCGGGAGCGCGGCCTCGGACAGGTCGGGAGCCTGGGATCCGCCAACCACTTCCTGGAGGTCCAGGAGGTCGCCGAGGTGTCCGACGAGAGCGTCGCCGCCGCCTTCGGACTCGCCGTCGGCCAGGTGTGCGTGATGATCCACTGCGGTTCACGCGGTCTGGGGCACCAGATCTGCACCGATCACGTCCGGGCGATGGATCACGCCATGAGCCGGTACGGCATCACCGTGCCCGACCGGCAGCTGGCCTGCACCCCGGTCGACTCCCCGGAGGGGCAGGCATATCTGGGCGCGATGGCCGCGGCCGCCAACTACGGCCGCGCCAACCGCCAGTTGCTCTCCCACGCCGCACGCCAGGTCTTCCGGCGGGCCGCGGGCGTGGGCCTCTCGCTGGTGTACGACGTGTCCCACAACCTCGCCAAGACCGAGACCCATGCGGTGGCCGGAACACGGCGCCGGCTGTGCGTGCACCGCAAGGGAGCCACCCGCGCCTTCCCGCCCGGCCATCCTGAACTGCCTGAAGACCTACGGGAGTTCGGGCAACCGGTCCTCATCCCGGGAACGATGGGCACGGCCTCGTACGTCCTCACCGGCGTGCCCGACGGCGACGCCTTCTTCTCCACCTGCCACGGCGCCGGCCGGGTGATGAGCCGCCACCAGGCCGGGCGTACGGTCACCGGCAGGGAACTGCGGGCCCGGCTGGAGGCGGACGGCATCGCGGTGCGCCCGAAATCGTGGCGGGGGCTGGCCGAGGAGACCCCGGAGGCCTACAAGGACGTCGGCGAAGTGGTCGCCGCGAGCGAGGCGGCGGGGCTGTGCCGTACCGTCGCCCGGCTGGTTCCGCTCGGCGTGGTCAAGGGCTGATGCGGCGCCCTCGACGGCCGAGGTGACCGGACGGTGTGCCTCATACGACCGTGTGCCTCATACGTCGACGGTCACCGCGCACGACCAGCCATACGCGTCCGGCCCGATGCGCAGCCCGTGCCACGAGACGCCCTTCGGTGCCGCGCCGGTGATCTCCACGTCCGCCAGCGGGGCGACGGCCAGCCGCACGTCGAGGCCGCCGCCGGCCGCGTCCGCCGCCACGTCTACGGGCACCTGGCCGTGCACCTCCAGGCGGTAGACCACCTCGTCCAGCAGCGCGGCCAGCAGGTCGTCGTCTGAGGCGTCCTCGGTGAAGCGAACCCGCTCCACGGCGGTGGGGCGGACCGCGGAGACGGCGGCGAAGGAGCTCACCAATCCCAGCGCGGCCTCCGCCAGGCAGCACTCGCGGCTCGCTCCCCAGGCCTCGATGCGCACGTCCGCCGTGTGCGGCACCAGCCGGTGCCCGCTCTCACCCTGGCGCCGCGCCGACCTGTCGTCACCTGATTCGCCCACCATGTTCAACGACTACCCGCTCGGCCATCGACCTGCCCGTGTCACGACCATTGATCCGCTGGAGGCGCACGGCGCTGTCGGCGGCGCCCGCTGAGGGAACGGTTACCTGTCCTCGCAGCAGCTGCGGGAGGAGTGGGAGCGATCGAGGCGGTGCGACTGCCGGCCGGGAGTCGATCGCCGGGTGGTTGATGAATTTGAGCGGTTTGCCGAGTCCGGTGCCCTGCTCGGGCGGGAGCGGGATCCGGTAGTGGGCGCCTTCGTGGACGATCCGCTCCCGGCCCGACGGGACCCGTGCTGGGGACGCGCCTGCTCGTGAAGGACGAGCCGGGCCCGCCGCTCGTCGTGCACTTCCCGGTCGACACCCCGGAGGTGGGTGTCACGCTGGCCCGCAGCCGCATGCTCGGGCTCACCGGTCCGCGCCGGGTACGGCTGTACCGGCTGATCGCCCGTCGGGCCATGACCACCGCCGACCTCGCGGACCGGCTGCGGATGGCCCGCCTTCAGGTCTCCCGGCAGCTGCGCAGCAGTGAGCGAGATGTCATCTCGCATGTCGTAAGGTAGTTCCGTCCACGCTGAGGGTCGTCTCCGCGTCGGCTTTTCAGTCAGGTGGGCCGCAACGCGGCGCCCACGTCCGGATCGCACCTGAAGTGAGCTCCCGATGCGTCGTATCGCCATATCCGTGGCCACTACCACGATCTCCGTCTCGCTCGCCGGTTGCGGCGCGCTCAACGCGACGGGGAGCAGCGACGACGCGAGCCCGGCCAAGGGCGACGACATCACCGTGGGGCTGCTGCTGCCGGAAAGGTCGAACCCCCAGTACGAGCGATTCCATTACCCCATCATCAAGGCGAAGGTCGAGTCCCTCACCCGCAGCCATGGCCGGGTCGAGTACGCCAACGCCGATGCGGACGCGGGCAAGCAGGCCCGGCAGCTACAGCGGATGATCGACGAGCGGGTCGACGTGATCCTGCTGGACCCCGTCGACGCGCACGCCATCGCCGGCGGGGTGAGGAAGGCCAAGGAGGCCGGTATCCCGGTCATCGCCTACGACCGGCTGGCCGAGGGCCCGATCGACGCGTACATCACCTTCGACAACGAGCTCGTCGGCGAGGTGCAGGGCCGCTCCCTGCTGGAAGCCCTCGGTGGGGACGTCGGCGTCTCCGACAAGATCGTCATGATGAACGGCTCGCCCACCGATCCGAACGCCAAGCAGTTCAAGGCGGGTGCGCTCCACGTACTCGACGGCCAGGTGACGATCGCCAAGTCGTTCGACACCAAGGACTGGAAGCCGAAGAACGCCGAGAAGAACATGACCGAGGCGATCAACGAAATCGGCAAGAAGAACATCCAGGCCGTCTACGCCGCCAACGACGGCCTGGCGGGCGGCATCGTCAAGGCGCTGAAGGCCGCAGGCGTGACCCGCCTGCCGCCGATCACCGGGCAGGACGCGGAGCTCTCGGCGGTGCAGCGGATCGTCACCGGCGAGCAGTACATGAGCGTCTACAAGCCGTACCCGGAGGAGGCCGAGATCGCTGCGGAGATGGCCGTGACGAAGGCCCAGGGCAAGGGCATCCAGTTCGACGCCCTCACCAGCGAAAGAGTCGACAGCCCCACCCACAAGAACATCCCCGCGCAGTTCGTGCCCGTCGTCGCCATGACGAAGGACAACATCAAGGACACGGTCATCACGGACGGCATATACAAAACCTCCGACATATGCACGCCCGAACTCGCGGCCGACTGCGCGGCGACAGGCCTGACGAAGTAGGTCCCCGGGGCGAGGGAGCGGTGGCCGCAGGGACGATGTGAGCGACCCTGGTGTGGGGCGTTGTGGGGCGCTCCCACCCTGCTCGCGGCCTGCGCCGCAGTCGCGATGGGCCTGATGCCCGTCGCCGTCCCGCTGCTCTCCTCCATCCGTGCCATTGCAGTGGCCGCAGCACAGCGGCGGGCCGTGGTACCGCAACGTGCCGTACGAGGACTTCAAGCCGGCCCGCCGAGCTCCCCGCGAGCGGGTCCTGGGACGCCGCCGGTGGCCCATGTGCCAGGCAAACGCGAGGCCCCCGATGCTCCACCATCCGAATCAGGCTCAGTACAGCCCGCCGTCCACCCGGATCAGCGCGTCCGTTTCTCCTCCGACCAGGCTTGCGTGCCCAGTCTGGGCACCTCCGACGATCTGAGGAAGACCCAGAGTCGCACGGTAGGAGAATGTAATTCTGTTTGTGACTCGGCGCGGAGGGCCTCGACTTCGGCGTCGAAGGTCAGCTCACCTCCGCGCCGGTGGGCTGTAGGGCTCAAGGAGTTGGTCGACGGGTGCGTAGTCGTCGGTGAGCAGTTGGGCATCGCCGGTCCAGGTGGTGAGGTCGTCGCCGGTGGCGATCTTCCAGCCGGTTTTCCGGGCGTCCAGCGCTTCCTGGGCCGCGCGGAGGTCGACTGGCCGGTCGGCGGCGAGCACCACCAGATTGCCGCCATCGGAGCCGGCGGTCGGGTCGAGGCCGATGTCGGCGGGTTCGCCGACGAGAGCGACGTGCTCGAAAGTCTCGCTGAGGGTGGCCACTTCGGCACGTGCGAAGGCCAGCCCACCGTGATCGAGGAGGTTGGCGACGTACAGGCCGTCCTCGTCGAGCACCCGTTGTACGTCGGTCATCGCTTCCACCGTGGTGAGGTGCCACGGCACACTGACGCCCCCGAAGGCATCGCCGACGACGAGGTCACGACTGCCGGCGTCCAGCCGCCGCAGGCCGATCCTGCCGTCCTCGGTGCGTACGTCGATACCGGCTGCTGATCTCAGACCGAGCTGGTCGCGGTCGATGCGCACGACTCCGCTGTCGATCTCGGATACGAGGCTGCGCGTCCCGGGCCGCGTGGCCGCCAGGTAACGGGGAAAGGTGAGCCCGCCGCCGCCCAGGTGGTGGGCGGCAAGTGGCTCGCCTTCGGGAAAGGCGGCATCCACCACCGACGCGATGGCGCGCACATACGCGAACTTCAGGAAGGTCGGGTCGTCGATGTCGACGTAGGAGTGCCGCACGCCGTCCAGAACGAGTGTGCGACCGCCCGCCCGGTCGGGGTCTGCGAGGACCCGTGCGCAGTGATATCTGGTCTCCGCGTCGCAGCCACCGGGCGCGACCGTGGTGGCGAGACCGCCGGCAACGACCACGAGTGTGAGCGCAGGGGTGCCGCTCCACCCGCGCGTTCGCCATTCGACCAGCGCCGAGCCGACCACCAGGAGTGTTCCGAGGCCGATCAGTATGCCGCTGACCGGCAACCGCGACACCAGGACGAAGCCGGTGAGGACGGTACCGACGATGGCGCCGACGGTGCCGACGCCGGACAGCCGGCCGACCACCGTTCCGGTCTCGGCGAGGCTGGTCAGACGTAACTTGGTCACGATCGGCGTCACCGCGGAGAGCAGCGCGCCCGGCACGAGGATGGTCAGCGCCGCGATCAGCAGGAGCAGCGGTGCCGCCCACTCCGCGGTGGTGCGCAGCACGGCAGGGGTGAGCGCCACGACCGCTCCCGACACCCCGAGCGAGGGGCCGATGAGCCGGCGGGGATCGACCTGGTCGGCGATGCGCCCACCCAGCCAGGAGCCGACGGCGATCGCGGTGAGCGCGATGCCGATCACCATGGTGCTGGTCTCGAGGGTGAGGCCGAGGTAGGGAGCCAGCAGCCGCAGAGCGACGATCTCGACCACCAGGACCGCGGCCGAGGCCCCGAACACAAGCACGGCGGCGGCACGGGGACCCAGGCCGTAGCTGCCAGGCGTGCCCTCGGTGACAGGCAAGGAAGACGAACTGGTCACGGGCGACATCCTCGCACGCGACTCATCGACCGAACAGCACGGCGAAATCCTCATGGGCGCTGGCGGAGCGGCCCTCTCGGCTCACATCACAGGTCCGTGACGGCCATCCACAGGTCCACGTCGAAGAGGATCAGGCGTCCTGGTCGCTGAGTTGCCGTGTCCGGCACGACCGCCCGTACCAAGGGCTGGTCGCCCTTCTCCACCGTCACCTTCGTGCCGTCGTACTTCGGTGACTTGTCGGCGACGACCGAACGCAGTTTGCCCGCGGCGCGGTTGGCGGTCGCCTCGTCCTTGACCACGAGGCACAGCACCTCGGTGTTCTCGGCGGCGGAGGCGGCCTGCTGGCCGACGGCGGACAGTCGTACCGGCTCGGTGGAGGTGAGGGGACTGAAGTCGGCCCGGTAGACGTCGCCCAGGCACTCGGACACGCGCTGGTACTCCTTCCGGTCGGCCAGCGAGGCTCCCTTCTCCGGGTGGACGGCCGACATGGGGGTGTCGTCCTGGGCGGAGTAGAGGATCTCGTCCTTCGAGACCTGGAACGACATCCCCGTGCGGCCGGGTCGCGTCCAGGTCTCGTCGTCTTCGCCGCGCTGGTAGCCGTTCGACTTCAGCGAGGCAGTGATGGCCGCCGTGTCGAACGAACCCTCCCAGCGGCCCGCGCTCTTGGAGTCGACAGCGGTGTCGATCTGGGTCACTTTCAGGGCCTCACCCATCGCCCCGGGCGTGTACCCACCCAGCAGGCTGGTGCCGGGCCGCCCGACGGAGGCGAACCGCTTCTCGTCGCCCTGGCTCAGCTCACGCACGCTCGCGGCGTCGAGGTAGATGACGCCGTTCGTGGCGTTGTCGTCGGCGAGGGCGCCCAACCCCTTCACCACTCTCGAACCACTGTCGCCGCTGCCGGAGTCGGACGAGCAGCCGGTGCCGGCGGCCAGGAACACGACGAGAGCGGTGGCACCGAGGGCAGATCTACGCGCTGTTGTGAGCATGATCAGGAAGCCTACCGGCGTCCCGGCGCGTGAAGTACGCCGACTACTTGACGACGGCTGTGTCCGAACTCGCCCTACTCGACCAGGCTCTGGGTGCCGAGAACGGAGATCAGCCGCAGCTTCTCGGCGGCCTCGGTGCCCGGCTCGGCCGAGTAGACGAGGATGTGCAGGTCACTGCCCTCCACTCGGAGCAGATCGCAGTCCAGCGTCAGCAGGCCCACCTGCGGATGCTCGATCGTCTTGCGCGAGGCTTCCAGCCGGCCGACGACACCCGCGTCCCACAGCTCGGCGAACCGCTCGCTGCCGCCGCGCAACTCCGCGATCAGGCGCCGCAGTTGCCGGTCGGCGGGATACCGGGCGGCGGTCGCGCGCAGTTCGGCGACCATGCCGGCCTCCATGGCGCGCCGTTCCTGCGGTGTGTGCCGGACCCTGGTGGGCCCGCCCAGGAAGTTGCGCCACAGCCCATTGCGTTCCAAGCCGCGCAGGCCCGACTGATCGCCCATCAGCGCCGCGTACATCGGGTTGGCCAGCAGCAGGGTCAGGGCCGCGTCGGAGACACCGACGGGCGTGTCCACCAGCCTGTCCAGCATCCGCTGGACGCTGGGCGGGATGTACGCGGGCACCATCTCGGGCCCCTGCGGCACCAGCCCGGCCAGCCGGAACAGGTACGCCCGCTCGTCCCCCGACAGCCGCAGCGCCCGGCCCAGGGCCTCGACGACCTGCCCGGACGGGTTGGCCGCCCGGCCCTGTTCGAGGCGAGTGACGTAGTCGACGGAGATCCCGGCGAGCAGGGCCAGCTCCTCGCGCCGCAGCCCGGCCGCGCGCCGCTGTCCGCCGGCCGGCAGCCCGGCCGTGTCCGGGGAGACCCGGTCGCGCCAGCGCCGCAGCGCCTGCCCCAGTTCCGTCGCCGTCATGCCCCCCAGTGAACACCGTCGGCCGGGGACGTGCCTGGTACCCGTAGTCCCAGGAAGAAGGCTCTCCTGGCTGATCGCGGCGCCGCGCCGGAGGCTGGACGCATGACAACGACACTGATCACCGGAGCCAACAAGGGCATCGGCCACGAGACCGCCCGTCAGCTCATCGCCGCGGGTCACACCGTCTACGTGGGTGCCCGAGACGCCGAACGCGGACGCCTCGCCGCCGAGCGACTGGGCGCACGGTTCGTCCTGCTCGACGTCACCGACGACGCCACGGTCGAGGCCGCCGCCCAGGCCGTCGAGGCCGACGGCGGACTCGACGTACTGATCAACAACGCCGGAGTCGAAGTGCGGGGCGAGGGCAACAGCGTGCCCGGCGCCGCGGACGTGACCGCCGACCAGATGCGGTCGGTGTTCGACACGAACGTCTTCGGCGTCGTCCGCGTCACCCACGCCTTCCTGCCGCTGCTGCTGCGCTCGGCCGCACCGGTCGTGGTCAACGTCAGCAGCGGCCTGGCCTCGCTGACCCATCTCTCCGACCCGGACCACCCCGGGCACTTCTACCCGGGCGTCGCCTACCCGGCGTCCAAGACCGCGGTGAACGCGATCACCGTGCAGTACGCGAAGGGCCTGCCGAACGTGCGGATCAACGCCGTCGAGCCCGGCTTCACGAAGACGGACCTCAACGGCAACACCGGCACGCAGACCGTCGAGCAGGCGGCCGAGATCATCGTCCGCATGGCGCGGATCGGCCCCGACGGCCCCACCGGAGGCTACTTCGACGCCTACGGCCCGCTGCCCTGGTGAGTCACAGCTGAACCAGCCGGGGCACCGCACCCTCTGCCCGCAGCCGCGGCTCCGGCCTGACGGGTCAACTTCCGTGAGCTGCCCAGCAGTCCGCCCAGAACCAGGGCCCGGCGCACCTGCCGGTGCAGCGGATGCTCGGCGGTGAACCCGATCGCCCGTGAGTACCACGTCGAACGGTACTTCCGTGAGTCCCGGCTGCTCCGGCTGGCCCCGACCAGCCAGGAGATGCTGCTCAACTACGTGTCCCAGCCCGTGCTGGGGCTGCCCAGGTCGTACTGACCCGGACAGCCTCAGTTCGGGTTCGGGTTCGCGGAGGGCTGTTTCCCTGTCAGCGACCGCTACGCCGCAGCCGTACGCGGTACGAGTAGTGCTCGGGCAGGAAGTGACTGATCGCCAGCTCCACGCGCCGTCCGGCGGCCGACTGATAGGCGCGGTCGATGCGCAGCAGCGCCCGGCCCGGTTCGCAGCCCAGCTGCCCCGCGATCTGTGGTGTGGCCTCGGCCACGGTGATGTTCTGCTCGGCCTCGGCGATCGGCTCCGGCAGTCGCTCATCCAGCAGCCCGATGACGGTGAAGGCGCTGGGGGTGCCCCGCTCCGTCAGCTCCGGCAGCGGCTCCAGCAGCCGGCCGACGTCGGGCGGCAGGAAGACGGAGGTGTGACAGAACGCGGTGTCCTCGTGCAGCCGGAGGAAGGCGAGCTCGTACACCCGGTCGGTGTGCAGGCCGAGGAGGCCCGCCGCGTCGACGTCGACCCGCCGGTGCAGGGGCGTGACGACGTCCATGCGGGTGTCGATGGACAGCCCCATCAGGTCGTCCACCGAGCCGAACTGGCGCAGGTACCGCTCCTCGCGGGGCGCGGCGAACGTGCCGCGGCCTGGCACCCGGTGGACCAGGCCCTCGGCGACCAGGTCCTGGAACGCCCGCCGCACGGTCTGCCGGCTGACCCGGTGCCGGTCCGCCAGCTCGGCCTCCGTGGGCAGCCGTACGCCCTCGGGGTAGTCGTGCCGCAGGATCGCTGTCCGCAACTCCCGGGCCAGCCGCAGGTAGGTGCTCTCGTGTTGGGCCGGCTCAGCCATGCGGCCCACCCCGCCCCACCGGCCGCGCCGCCCTCGTCACGCTCATCGCTCGTGTCCCCTCCGCGGTCAGGTGTCAGACCACCGCGTCGGCGCGCAGCGCCTCGATGTCGTCGGGGGTGCGGCCGAGTTCGGTGAGGATCGCCCCGGTGTGCTCGCCCACGGCCGGTACGGGGTCCATGCGCGCGGGCACACCCGCGAGGTCGGCCGGCGGGAGCAGCGCCCGCACCGTGGCGCCGCCCGGCACTCCCACCTCGCGCCAGCGGTCGCGGGCGGCCAGGACCGGGTGGTCGAGGAACGCGGCGACGTCGTTGACCCCGGCGCAGGCGATGCCGATGTCCTCCAGGTCCTTGAGGATCTCCGCGGCGTCCGAGCGGGCACAGCGTGCGGCCACCACGGCGTTGAGCTCCTCGCGGTGGACGACCCGGTCGGAGCCGGTGGCGAAGCGCGGGTCGTCGGCGAGTTCGGGCCGGCCGAGGAAGCCGGCGCACAGGGCGACCCACTCGCGTTCGTTCTGGATGGAGAACAGCACGTCCAGGCCGTCGGCGGCCGTGAAAGCGCCGTAGGGCGCGATGGTGGCGTGCTGGGTGCCCAGGCGCGCGGGCTGCGTGCCGCCGTATTGGGTGTAGTAGGCGGGCTGGCCCATCCACTCCGCCAGCGCCTCGAACAGGGAGACCTCCACCGGATGCGCCGTGCCGGTGGTGGCGCGGCTGTACAGGGCGGTGAGGATGCCGCTGTAGGCGTACATCCCGGCGGCGATGTCGGCGACGGAGACGCCGACGCGGGCGGTCTCGTCGGCGGTTCCGGTCAGGGAGACCAGACCGGTCTGGCACTGCACGAGCAGGTCGTACGCCTTGCGGTCGGCCCAGGGGCCCGAGGTGCCGTAGCCGGAGATCGTGCAGGGGATCAGCCGGGGGAAGCGCTCGGCGAGGGCGGCCGTGTCGAGGCCGAGGCGGTCGGCGGCGCCCGGCGCGAGATTCTGGACGAACACGTCGGCGCCGCCGAGGAGTTGGTGCAGGATCCCCCGGCCCCGCGGGTCCTTCAGGTCCAGCGTGAGGGACTCCTTGGAGCGATTGAGCCAGACGAAGTAGCTGGAGTGGCCGTGCACGGTCGTGTCGTACCGGCGCGCGAAGTCGCCGTCGCCCGGCCGCTCCACCTTGATCACCCGGGCACCGAGGTCGGCGAGCTGCCGGGTGGCGAAGGGCGCGGCGACGGCCTGCTCCAGGCTGACCACCGTGATCCCGGACAAGGGAAGCTGCGGGACGCTCATGGCGCCCATTTGTACGGCCAAATCCGGGAACGTGTCAACGGCGGTCCTCGTCGCCGGTACCTGGTACGCACCGTATGTGTGCGCACCATTGCGACGATATTTGTAGGCACCACTGCGGCGAGCGGCCGACCGTCCTCAGGACCGCCGGTCCGGATGGCACAGCACCATGACCGCGCGGGCGACGAGTTCGCCGGCCCCGCCGAGTTCCTGCCGGTAGCGGGTCGTGATCTCCCGTACGGCCTCCGCGAATTCGGGGTCGACGGCGCGGGCGCGGGCCGGAGGCGGCAGCTCCTGCGCCATTGCCCGGCGCCGGGCCAGGAGCGTGATGATCTCCTCGTCGAGACGGGCTATGCGGCTCAGGGACATCTCCGCCGTCAGCCCGGCGGCGTGGTTCATCGGCACGATGCATCTCCGTTCGAAGGTTCACAGTTGGTCCTTCAACACCTTGCCCGTGGCGGTCAGCGGCAACTCCTCGCGGAACTCCACGGATCGGGGCACCATTTTCCGGCCAACCGCTCCCGGCTCCAGGCGATGTGCGAGAGATGACGTCACCGGGACCCACCCGGCGCACTTTCATCGCCACGACCACTGCTGTTGGTGGTGCCGTCGTCGCCGCCGTTCGGCATCGGCGAGTCGTCGCGTCTTCGGCTCCAAGGGCACCTGCTGTAGCGGGACCTACACCGTGGTCGGCCGGTCCGCCAGCATCACCGGGCCGTACCTCGATCAGAGGGCAGGAGACCCTCGACATCCGGCAGGTGACCTTCGCGGGCGGCTGACCGGTCATCGCCCGTCCGCTCGGGGACTCCGGGCGGGCCGTGCACCTCGGCCTGCCCGGAGGAGTCCACATCTGCGCTCGGCCACGAAGGCCAGGCCGGTGGAATCCGCGCCCGCCTCCGGATTGACCGCGTACGGGCCGGCCTCGGGCAGAAGGTGCAGGTCCTCAAACTCGGCGTCACAGACTCGCGCCGGTCAAGGTCCGGCGGCAGACGCTCAGGATCCGATGTCACAGGACAGGCACCGTCGGCGTTCGGATTGTCTCTTCCAGCCGCCTTCATGGCGGCGGCCCGTCGCGGTCAGCTGACGGGGGAGGAGGCCGGCAGTTCATGGTCGGTGGCCCAGGAGGCCAGGATGCGCAGCCGTTCGTGCGTGGGGGAGCCGGGCCCGGCGGTCCAGACGGTCAGGTGCTGGTCGGGGTCGGTGTTGGCGGTGAGGGTGTCCCAGTCCAGGACGAGTTCGCCGACGACGGGATGGTTGAGGGTCTTCGTGCCTACGGTGCGGGCGGCGACGTGGTGATCGCCCCACCAGCGGGCGAACTGCTTGTCGCGCAGGGACAGTTCACCGACCAGCTCGATCAGGCGGGGGTCCTCGGGATACTTCGCGGCCTCCATCCGGAGCTGGGCGACGGCGATGTGCGCGGAGCTCTCCCAGTCGGCGTACAGGGTGCGCATGGCGGGGTCCGTGAAGATGATCCGCGGGTAGTTGCGGTGCTTCTCCGGGACGCGGGAGAAGTCGGTGACCAGCGCGGCGGCCAGCGCGTTCCAGGCCAGGATGTCCCCGCGCCGGCCCTGCACGATGGCCGGGGTGGCGGTGAGGTCGTCCAGGACCCGCTGCAACTGCGGCTGGACCTTCTGCCGGCCGCGACGCCGGGTGCGGGTCGTGGTCTTGCCGGCGAGCTGGAAGAGGTAGCCCCGCTCGTCGTCGTCCAGGTGCAGTACCCGGGCGAGGACATCCAGCACGGGCGCCGATGCCTGCATACGGCCCTGTTCGAGGCGGGTGTAGTAGTCGGTGCTGATGCTGGCGAGCTGGGCGACCTCCTCGCGGCGCAGCCCCTCCACCCGCCGGGGCCTGTCGGTCTCGGGCAGGCCGACCGTGCGCGGGCTCAGCTCGGAGCGGCGCTTCTTGAGGAATTCTCCCAGCTCGTTGAGGGGAACGTTGGCAGTCATGCTGCCCAGCATGACACCGGTCTCACCTCGGGAAGGGGGGAGAATTTACTCCCAGGATGTTCCCCTCCCAGGATGATTTTCTCCGCTTTTCGCGCT
The DNA here is from genome assembly GCF_040654815.1 of Streptomyces sp. NPDC050619. Lineage (NCBI taxonomy): Bacteria > Bacillati > Actinomycetota > Actinomycetes > Kitasatosporales > Streptomycetaceae > Streptomyces > Streptomyces sp. NPDC050619. The sequence continues at coordinate 279,017 of NZ_JBFAIR010000012.1, forward strand.
CGCCCTCGCGTGTGAGGCTCCATGTCGAGCAGCCGATCCTGACCCCGGCTGCGGGACACCGACCTCGCACCGAAAGAAGCAACCCCCCATGCGCGGAGCAGTCATCTACGCCCCCGGAGACGTGCGCTTCGAGAACCTCGACGACCCGAAGATCATCAATCCGACAGACGCGGTGATCCGCACGGTCGCCACCTGTGTGTGCGGCTCGGACCTGTGGCCCTACCGGGGCGCGGAACCCATCGGCGACCCGCACCCGATGGGGCACGAGTACGTCGGCGTCGGCGCCCTGGGCGGCACCGCCACGGGCGGCCGCCTGGGCGACCGGCGTCCGATGGTCACCACCATCACGGCCGCCGCGGCCACCGCCCTGGTCCTGCTCCTGATGATCCCGCTGTCCGGCAACCCGGTGACAGCCACCCTCCTCGTCTTCCTCATGGGCCTGACCGGCTTCACGGTCAACCCGGTCGTCACCGTCCTCGCCATGCGCTTCGCGGGCGACGCCCCCCACCCTCACCTCCGCGCTGACCACGTCCGCCTTCAACACCGGCATCGCCGCCGGATCGGCGCTCGCCGGCACGGCCCTGGGCTCCTCCCTCGGACTGACCGGCCCGCCCCTGGTCGGCACCGTCATCGCCGCCCTCACCCTGCTGCCCCTGATCGTCCTCGCCGTCCACGGCCCGTCCCGCAAGGGCCAGATCGTGGCCCGGAGCAGCGCTCCCACGCACAGGAGGGAGCAGCCGCCGTGCTCTGGCTCTGCTCGGACGCCGCCTCTGTCACCACCGGCCACACCCTCGTCGCCGACGGCGGCCGAACCGTCTGACAGCGGCTCATGACAAGGCGCGTGCCGCCGCAGCCCATCCGGGCAGCCTCGACGTCACTCGCATCGCCACACCTCCGCACCCGAAGGGACAACACGACGTGAACCCCACGTACGACTTCACCGGCCAGGCCGCCCTCGTCACCGGGGCCGGCGCCGGTATGGGCCTGGCGACCGCCCGCGCGTTCGCCGCGTCCGGAGCCGCCGTCGCCCTCACCGACGTCGACGAAGCGGCCCTGAACGCGGCCGCGAAGGAACTCACCGCCGCCGGCCACCAAGTCCTCGCCCTCACCTGCGACGTCAGCGACGAGGACCAGGTCGCCGCCGCCGTCGACCACACCGTAAAGACCTTCGGCCGCCTCGACATGGCCTACAACAACGCCGGCATCCAGATCCCGCCCAGCGACGCCGCCGACGAACCCGCCGAACGGTTCGACCGTGTCAACGCCATCAACCTCCGCGGCGTCTGGGCCTGCATGAAACACGAACTGCGGCACATGCGCGCACAGGGCAGCGGCGCGATCGTCAACTGCTCCTCCCTCGGCGGCCTGGTCGGTCTCCCCGGCCGCGCCTCCTACCATGCCTCCAAGCACGGAGTGATCGGCCTGACGAGCAGCGCGGCACTCGAATACGCCGCGCGCGGCATCCGCATCAACGCCGTCTGCCCGGGAACCATCGACACACCCATGGTCGGCGACATGATCGCCAAGGGGGAACTCGACCGCGCCGAAGCCGAGGCCAACCAGCCCGTCAACCGGCTCGGCACCGCTGAGGAAATCGCCCAGGCGGTCTTGTGGCTGTGCAGCCCCGGGGCGAGTTTCGTCGTGGGTGTCGCCCTCCCGGTGGACGGTGGCTACGTCGCCCGCTGAAGACAGCCCACGCACGAAGGAGAGCTGAGAGACGCCATGGAATTCATCGAGCAGCAGCCCAGCAGCAAGGCCCCGGCGGACTGGTTCACCGGCGACGTGTGGTGGGACGTCATCGTGGCCGGCCAGGAGCCGTCGAGGATGCGCGCCAACCTGGTCCGCTTCTCGCCGGCCGCCCGCACCAACTGGCACTCCCACGCCCTGGGCCAGACCCTGCACGTGGTTTCCGGCATCGCCCTGATCGGCACCCGGGACGGCACCGTCTTCGAAGCACACCCCGGGGAGACCGTGGCCTGCCCGCCGAACGAGGAACACTGGCACGGCGCCGCCCCCGACCGGTTCATGGAGCACATCGCCCTGTGGGAGGGCACAGGCGACGGCACACCCGAGACGGCCTGGGCAGAACCGGTCACCGACCAGCAGTACAACGGCCTCCGCACCCGCAACCAGTAACCCTGGCCAATCGATCAAAACCCGGGCTCACCCAGGACGTAAGGGCGTCCCAGATCAGCGGCACGTGTTCGACCGCCTGATGGCGGAGGCGATCAAGGCCGGCGACGACCCCGCCGTCGTCGCCAAGGCTGTCGTCGTGGCAGCGACCGACGCGAAGCCGAAACTGCGCTACGCCGCCGGCCCCATGGCCGGACGCGCGCGCCTACTCCGCTTTGTTCCCGCCCGGGTCTTGGACAAGCAGATCCGCAAGTTGAACAAGCTGGCCGGCTGACACCCGTAGCCCGCCACCCGCAAACCCAATCGCGCCGTTGGCACCGGGAGCAGTTCCGCTTCGAGGGACCTGACCAGCTGCGCGACTTCCTGACTTCGGCGTTCACGGCGGTCGAGGACATCCGCTTCCACACTGAGACCGGCGAGGGTGACGCGTACGCGCTGTTCTACCGGGCGCGGGTGGGAGCGCTCATGCGCGCCAGCGCCGAGCCCGTGCACGCGATGGTCACCTTCGGGGATCGCCGCGTGGTCCCGCTGACCCAGCCGGCCGCCCGGCGGACTTGAGGAGAAGCAGCGTCCGGCCGATCCCCTCCACGCGCGAGGTGATGCGGCAACTCGCCGCGCTCTCCAGCGACTTGACCCAGCAGGAGACGTTCGCATGCAACGACGTACGTTCCTTATGGCGACCACCGCGTCGCTGGCCGCCGCCCAACTCGCCGGACCCGCCTACGCCTCCGCATCCCCTTCCGGTTCAACAGCCGGTCATTACGAGGTCGTTGCCCGCCCGCTGGGGTGACGATGTCCCGTTCACCGTCGCCGAACTGCGGGGCGGGAAGCCGGTGGCCTACCCCGACGCCGAGGTGAACCGCGAGGACGCC